>JAEUKL010000087.1 GCA_016793005.1 Rhodospirillaceae bacterium
GCTGAAGCGCGAACATTCGCAGCCCTCCGTCCGCGCGCTGGAACGCGGGCTTGCCATCATCCATCACCTGAATGGATTAGGCCCACTGCCATGTGCCGAATTAGCACGCTTATCCGGTTTAAATCGCATCACAACTTTTCGGCTGTTGGAGACTTTAAAGTCTCTTGGCTATATCGCGCGTGATCCAAAATCGAAAAGCTATTTTCTGGCCGAGCGTGTGCTGGGCTTAAGCGATGGGTATAAGCGCGATAGTTGGATCGGCGGGCCCGTGCGCATGTATGTCGAGCAATGCGCCAACGACGTTCAGTGGCCGGTATTATTTACCACCAATTCCGGCAGTCACATGATCGTGCGGGCCAGCACACGGTCCGATAGTCCCTATAATTTCACGAAGCGTGGCCTGGGCCAACGCATTCCGATCCTGCACAGCTCGGTAGGGCTGTGTTACCTGGCCTTCGCACCAAAGAAAATCCGACGCGATCTCATCCTGCTGGCGTTAAGCGAGCGCGCTGATGCCGCAGGCCTGACGCGTAAAGATATGGAACGCGAAGTCTCTGTGATCGAGGAAGGACTGAATACCGCGCCAGAGCGCGGCTTTGCCTACTTGGAGAGCAGCTGGAAAACCGAAGGCATTGATACCTCTGCCATTGCTGTACCGGTGATGCATGGCAAGCAGCTACTGGGCACGCTGGGTGTTACTTTCTTCCGCGCCGCTATGACGTTGGGGCAAGCCAAGAAGACACTGCTTCCGCCCATGTTGGGCACGGCTGAAATGATTGCGCGCGCGGCGGCGCTGCAACTTCGGCCCACCGCCAGCGGCGAACTGGCCGACGCCAAGCCGCCGAGCAAATAGGTCTGCGGAAAATCTGCCCGCCAATCGGCGTGAATCCCGCGGTTCGCTTGCACTCCTTTAGCCTCTACGCAGACACTCGCGGCTTCTGAATGCACGTTGAGTGCGCAGAGGGGGAGGTCCTGAAATGTCATCGCAATTCATTGCCGATTTAATGACCAGCCGCCGCGAGGCTCTGGGTAGTATTGCCGCCGTCATGGCGGCCGGCGCTGTCGCCACCAGTCAAGCTGCTGAGCCGAAGAAGACCAAAGGCGGCCTGGATTTTAATGACCCGCGCGACAACCTTTATGCCTTCGGCAAAATTGTCTCGGGGTACGAAAAGCCGGTTGTCGGCGGCTTTCACGGTATTCAGTACGCCCGGATCGGCAATCAACGTTTGATCCCCGTCTTCGGGTTTGCAGGTGTTGGCGTCAGCATGGCTGAGTTCGACGCCAAAGAAGGCAAGCTGCGTCGCAAAAGCCGCGAGACCGCATACTTTACCGATCTGCGCACCGGCGAGGTGTTGGAGCAGTGGCATAACCCATTCACCGAGGAAACGGTTGATGTGTACCACTTCTACAATCCGTCGCTGGCGGGAGTGTCTGGCATAGAGATGCCGCCGTTGCTTATGGGGCAGGCCGGCGATGCGCCGACCTTCTTCAACCAGGGTAGCGTTTTTCCGGATGAGAACGGAAAAATTCCATTCAAGATGCCGTTCATTCAGGTGGGTGATGACGACATTCTGATGTCGTGGGACTACACCCACGATTACACCAATCCCGTCGATGCCGCGGGCTGGCCAAAGGCGTCGGTGGGCGCCCGCGCCACACCATCGGAGCATTTCACTTACTATGTCTCAAAGCGCGAACTGGAAGACCGCAGTTTGCCGACGGCCCGCGCGCGCGCCGGTTTCTCGCGCCAAGGCAATTGGTGGCCGTGGATGAAGATGGGCGCCAGCAAATACCGCGACGGCGTGCTGACGGGGCGGATGTTTAGCCATAACGGGCTGGACGGATTCCAGGACGTGCACCCGAAGGTGCTGAAGTACATGGAAAAGCACGCGCCGCAGTATCTGGAGCCGCCGCCGGATTTTACCATCCGCACCGATCGCATGGATGTGCAGAAGGCCTATGTGCAGGATATCCCGCCGGAAGTAGCTGGCTACGAGTGGAAGCAGAAACGCAAATCAGACATCGACAAGCCGCCCACAGGTGCGGGGGCACGGGTTTAGCCACACGCGCCTAGATTCTGCACTTTGGTGTCATGTCGGTTATTAAGTTCGCGCCGATGTTATTGACCACATGGCCAATTATAAACGCGGGATCTGATCGTAAGACAAAACTGGTGTGGTAGGTGCTGGCAATAGTGCGGAGCGCTATCAGATTTTTGAGCGATGTGCTTAAGCGGCTTTCAGCACAGCGTTGATTTCGGCCTGAAGCTGCGGCCAGACGATAGGCTTCGACACCACGGCATTCGCTCCGGCTGTCAGCACTTCAGTTTTCCCACTGCTGATAATGTCTGCCGTTAAAGCGATGACTGGCGTTGATTTTGCGCTCTCGACAGCTCGGATGCTGCGGGTTGCCGCGATGCCATCCATCACAGGCATGTGCATGTCGATCAGGATAAGATCAAAAGCGCCGCGTTTGACCGCATCGACGGCCTTGGCGCCATTGTCGGCTGATGTAACCTCGGCTTTTGCATCTTCCAGGACAATCTTCATCAGCGCATGAACCATGGGGTCGTCGTCCACCAGCAAAATCCGCAAGCCCGGAGTAATGCGAAGCAGCGGCTGTGATGCGGCCGGTGGATCAGCGCCAGGTGCATTGCTTGCAACAGGTGCGAGGGCTGGGACAGCGGTCATGTGATGTGCAGGTAAAGACTTGGCTGGCACAGTGCGATCAGGGACGAGCGGCAGTGTGAAGGAAAACGTTGAGCCGCGCCCGGGCGTCGACACCACCGTTAACTCACCGCCCATGGCTTGTACGAGACTCTGGCTGATGACAAGGCCAAGCCCAGAGCCGCCGTATTTTCGGGTTGTCGATGAATCTGCTTGCACAAAAGGCTGAAACAAGCGCGCCAGCTCTTCTGATGAAATACCAATGCCCGTATCTGTCACACTGAAGGTGGTCAGCGGCAAACCTTCACCGTTGACGGCCTGTATTACTTGGATACTCACGCTTCCGCGCGGCGTAAACTTCAATGCATTGCCTACTAAATTTAAGAGAACTTGCCCAATCTTGTGCCGATCTCCGATGACCGCATCTGAATAAACATGGGGAAACCCGGTGCTTAAGTTGATGCTATTCTGCTGCGCAGTCGTGCTGAACAAACCGTAAATTTCATTGATAGTATCTGAAATGCGAAAGGCCGCATTCTCAACGAGAATGCGCCCAGCCTCGATTTTCGAAAAGTCTAAGACATCATTCAGCAGTTGGAGAAGGCCGCGCGCTGCGCGCAGGAGCCGAGAGGTCATGTTGGTTTGTTCGGTCGTGAGTTTGGTGCCTTCAAGTAGTTCGGCCATGCCAATCACGCCGGTCATTGGCGTACGCAGTTCATGGCTCATACGGGCCAGAAATGTTGCGCGGGCATTCGCAGCTTCATCGGCGCGCTGTCGTTCGGTTTCGAGCGCGCGGGTGACTGCCGATAGTGCATACATCGCACCACAAGCGCTGAAAATCACTGTCGCGGCGGCTCCAAGCCAGCTTGTGACGTTGTATTTATAAATATTGGGGTCGACGACTTCCGGCACTAAATCCAGTGCATGCCCGGTCCATAGGGCCATGATAAATACACAACATGCAGCTACGACAGTTACCCCAATACGCATAGAAAAGAACGCTGCACCAAACAGGCAGCTGGCAATGAAAAAGGTCGTCGCGCCTGTGCCTAAGCCATAAGTCAGCATACCTAGAACGCCCAGTACAAACATCAAGGCTACCAGAAACCCAGCCCGCACGCTGAGGGGCAGGCGATGGCGGGTGACCGTTAAACTCACCATGACTATGAAAAGTGTGAGATGCCCTGTGAACAGGGGCTGCCAGCTTTGTTCTATGGCGCGCGATAGGCTGATGACGAGTAGCGGGGCCGACAGCAGTGTGAAGGCAACCAGTGTCTTGTTGCAAGCTTCAGACCGTATTTCGACTAAACT
>JAEUKL010000097.1 GCA_016793005.1 Rhodospirillaceae bacterium
TGATCGCGGCTTCCAGCACACTGCTTTCCACAACTTGATCGATGGCGCCCGCCTTTTGAGCTTCGGTGGCGATGACCTGCTTACCGCTCAAAATCCAATCCAGCGCTTTTTCAGCACCGATCAAACGTGGTAGACGCTGCGTACCGCCGGCCCCTGGAATGATGCCGAGATTGATTTCCGGCAAGCCCACCTTAGCTGATTTTTCCGCCACACGCCCGTGGCAGCCCAGCGCAACCTCGAACCCGCCACCCAAAGCAGTCCCGTGAATGGCCGCAACAACCGGAATTGAGAGCGCTTCAATGGCATCGACAATCTGCCACGCCAGCGGCTCTTTGGCGGGAGCATCAAACTCGCGAATGTCAGAGCCCGCCATAAAAGTCTTGCCACCCGCCGCAATCACCGCCGCGTCGATATCCAAATCGCCGGCAATGGCGCGCAACGCTTGCAGCAGATCGACGCGCATCTCGTGATTGATGGCATTGACCGGCGGATTGTCGATGGTGATGACGGCAACAGTGTCGCGATGAACGACGGAGACGGAACTGGTCATGTAAAGACTCTACTTTGTAAAAAGCGCCATGCCGCGTTGAACAGCGGCGCGCGCGGCAATGGCTTCGGCCCACCGCCGAACATGAGGGTACGGCGTGAGCCCCTGGGGCAACTGCTTGCCCGATGTCGCCGCCACAGGGTAGGCGCTGATATCGGCAATCGTGTAGGTCTCGCCCACCAGAAAAGAGCGCGTGGCCAGCACATCGTTCAACACGCCAAATGCTTTTTGCGCTTCAGCGACAAAATACTCGGCCGCAGCCGGATTGGGCACCATCGTACTGAACATGAAGCCACCCCGGAACAATGGCCCCACATTGGCGCTGATGAATGACAACCACTGATCGACTTCGCTGGCCAATCGTATGTCAGCCGGCAAAAACTGGCCGCTTTTGGCTGCGAGATAACGCAAGATCGCCCCCGTTTCGCAAACGGCGAAATCGCCTTCACCAGGCGCATCGTGATCGACGATCACAGGCACACGGGCAAAAGGATTGAGCTTGCGGAATTCCGGGGCGCGGTGCTCGCCCTTATAGAGGTCCACCAGATGCGGCCGATAGGCCAGCCCCGTCTCCTCCAGCATGATGTGGATTTTTTGCCCATTGGCGGTGGGTACCGTATACAAATCAATCATATGCTCTCGCCGAAGACCGTCATCACACGGGCCCGCTTCGCTCTAGGCCCTGTTTTTGGCTTGGGGCATACTAGCGAAAGCCCTTCTTATGCCGAGTGGAAAATTGCGCATGATGTCTCGTTTTTACGCCGTGATCGCTGTTGCTCTTGCGGGATTTCTAGCGCAGGGACCTTTTGGGTCCTCACCGGCCCGCGCCGACGTTGACCGGATCGAAATTTTCGAACGCATGCCGTTTGCCGATGGAAAAACATTCGGCAATGTTGGCGCGTATGAGCGCATTCGCGGACGCCTGACCTTCACGGCCGATCCTAATGCGCCGGAAAACCAGACCATCGTTGATTTAAAGGTGACGCCGCGTGACGCTCAGGGCCGGGTTTCGTATTCCGCCGACTTCATTATGTTCAAGCCCGTTGACCCAACACGCAGCAACGGGCGCATTCTTTACGATGTGAACAACCGCGGCAGCATGGTGATGTTCTCGGTGTTTAATAACGCCCGTGGCGGCAACCAGATGAACTCGCCGGAGCAGGCGGGCAACGGCTTTTTGTTTGAGCAGGGCTACACGCTCATTTCGTCGGGCTGGACGTGGGACATCACACCAGGCGAAGGCCGCCTGCGCGCCGACCTGCCGACGGCGGGCGATGGCGGTCGCATCATTACCGGCCGCGTCAACGGCGAGATCAGCGTCACGGAGGCGACCGATAGCGCCCAACACATCGGCATGATGTCGGTCGGCTATCCCCCCGCCAACCCGGAAGACCCCGAAGCGGTGTTGACTGTTCGCAGTTCTGCGCTTGGGGCACGGACCGCGATCCCACGCTCGCAATGGCGTTTTGGCCGCAAACAAAACGGCCAGATGTTCTACGACCCCACATACATCACGTTGGATAGCGGCTTTAAGCCGGGTGCGATCTACGCCGTCACCTATACGGCCCGCGAGCCGCGCGTGGTGGGCTTAGGATTGGCCGCGATCCGCGATGCTGTCGCGTTCTTCCGCTACAACCGCGCCGACCGGGTAGGCGCACCCAACCCGATCATCGAACCCAAAGGCGAACTGCCGAAGTATGCGATTGCTTTCGGACACTCGCAGTCGGGAAGATTGTTGAATGCGTTTGTGTATGGCGGCTTTGCGGCTGATGGGCGTAACCGCCCGGTGTTTGACGGCATCTACGCTGCCATGCCCGGCGCAGGCCGTGGCTCGTTCAACTATCGCTTCGCGCAATCAAGCCGGCACTTCAGTCCCGACGTCGAGTTAGATTACCCGACAGACTCCTTCCCATTCTCGACCGGCACGTCGACCGACCCCATCACGAAAATTACAGCCAGCACGCTCGACAAGGCCGGTGCGTTCGTGCCGAAGACTTTCATTGTCAATGGAGCATCGGAATACTGGGCCCGTTCGGCATCGCTGAACCACATCAACGTCGACGGCAGTGCTGATATCGTACCCGATGAGCGCACGCGCGTATTTCTGATGACCGGGGCCCAGCACAACCCGGCGCGCGGCGGTGATCGCGGTCAATTCAACGTATGCCGCAACCCGTTGGATTATCGCCCGCTCTCACGGGCGCTGTTGATGCATCTGGATGCCTGGGCCACCACCAACCGCGCCGCCCCAAGGAATGCGGTACCTCAGGTTGCCGACAATTCAGCCGGCACCATCAAGCAATACGCTGAAGCCTTCCCAAAAATTCCGGCCGTGCGCCTGCCGACCCAGTTGCTGGAGCCGCCGCGCCTTGATTTCGGGCCACGATTTAACAGCGAAGGCATTGCCGATACCGTGCCGCCGAAAGTCGGCGCGACATATGCTGTGCGCGTGCCCATGCCGGATGAAAACGGCCTGGATATGGGCGGGTTGCGGTTGCCCGAGCTTGAAGTGCCGCTGGGCACTTATGTGGGCTGGAATATTCAGAACGCGGCCACCGGCGCACCTGAGCGCTTGGGCCGCTGGGATGGCAGCTTCTTCCCCTTTGCGCGCACCGAACTGGAACGCGCCGCCAACAACGACCCGCGCCGGTCTATCACGGAACGCTATCCGACGCGGGATGCTTATGTGGAAGCCTATTCTGCGGCAGCTGTGGCGCTGGCCGAGAAAGAAGTGATCCTGGCCATGGATGTGAACCCCATGATCGAACGCGCAGGGCGCTTCTATGACCAAGTGATGAGCCACAGCCCCGACGATGAAAGCTGCGCCTACCTCAGCGCTACCGCAGGGTTACCTGCACCGGCTTCTCCTGCAGCTTCTACTGGAGGGTCTCCTGGAAGCGCACCACGGCGCCCGTAGGCGTGCCCTGCACTTCATCGTCGCGCATGACGATGTTACCGCGAATGATGGTGGCCTTGGGCCAACCGGTGACGGTCATGCCGTCGAAGGGCGTCCAGCCTGACTTGCTGGCGATCCACTTGTTGGTGATTTCGCGCTTGGCTTTCAGGTCCACCACCGTCAGATCACCGTCATAGCCCAAGGCAATGCGGCCCTTGTTAGCGATGCCGTAAATGCGCGCAGCCCCAGCGCTGGTCAGGTCGATCATACGTTGCAGCGTCAGGCGCCCTTCGGCTACGTGGTTCAGCATGATCGGCAGCAGCGTCTGCACACCCGGCAAACCAGACGGACTGCGCGGATAAGGCTTGGCTTTTTCCTCTAGCGTGTGCGGCGCATGGTCCGAGCCGATGCAATCCACCACGCCGTCATTGATGGCTTTCCACAACGCATCACGGTGGCGCGCATCACGGATGGGCGGATTCATTTGCGCCAAGGTCCCTAAGCGCTCGTAGCACTCGGGTGAAGCCAGCGTGAGGTGCTGCGGCAGCACTTCCACGGTCGCGATATCTTTGTGGTCTTTCAGCAGTTCCATTTCCTCGGCGGTCGTCACGTGCAGCACCTGCACACGGCGCTTGGCGGCATGCGCCAACTTCAGAAGCCGCGTCGTGCAGCGCACGGCCGTTTCCACATCACGCCATTGCGGGTGCATGGACACATCAGCACCAGCCGCCACCATGGTGTTGCGCTCTTTCAGGCGATCATCATCTTCGCTGTGAACGGTGACACGGCGCGACCCGCTGGCCAGCACACGCGCCACGTTGGCGTCGTCCGCCACCAACAGCGAGCCCGTGGACGAGCCCATGAACATTTTGATGCCGCAACAACCCTGCACGCGCTCCAGGTCTTTCAACTGATCGGCGTTCTCGGGCGTTGCGCCGACAAAGAATGCAAAGTCAGACCACATGCGGCCCGTGGCGCGCTTCACTTTGTCGGCGATCAGGTCTGCGGTGGCCGTCGGCGGATCGGTGTTGGGCATTTCGAACACCGCCGTCACGCCACCCAGCACCGCCCCTAAGGAACCGCTGGCTAAATCCTCTTTATGCGTCGGACCCGGTTCACGGAAATGTACCTGCTCGTCGATCACGCCGGGCAAAACGGTTAGCCCCTTGGCGTCGTAGGTGGCTTTGCCCTGGCCTTTCAGGTTGCCAAAACCGGCGATGCGCCCATTGGTGATGCCCACATCGGTTTCGACCGGGCCACCGGGGGTGTAAACGGTGCCGCCCTGAACGACGAGATCAAACGGTGTGGTCACGGTGAAATCCTTTTACCTAAGCCGCAAGCGCCTCGAAAACGCTGCCTGCGGATGTGCGCCCGAGAATATGCCTGTTATGCCACAGCGCATAGAACAGCAAGAGCCACTGACTTGTGCCTTGTTTTACGCTGCCAGAGGCAAACAAATCGCGCACTTTGTCCGGGTGGCACAGTTCAGCCACCCCAGGCTGCGCTGCCACCAAGGGGGCGAGTCGTTTTCCTTCGCCCGAAATCCACTCGCCCACGGGCACTGAGAAGCCGCGTTTACGGTCGAATGCGGGATAGCTCGGCAGCTTGGCCGCCATCCATTGCCGCAAGAGATGCTTGCCCAAACCGTTTTTGACTTTCAGTGACTCCGGCAATGAAAATGACGCTTGGGTCACTGCCGGGTCAAGAAACGGCACACGGCCTTCAATGCCATGCGCCATCAAGCAGCGATCCACTTTCAGTAAAAGGTCATTGGGCAGCCATGTTTGAAGGTCGAGTGCCTGGCTGGCCTGAAGGCCGCGATAACCTGCCTGGGCAATTTCCTGTTCGTGCATCGCCAGCTCAGCGCGCCAGTGTCGTGAGTGCCGCAAGAGGCCCAGGTCTTTGAGCGGGTTCTTGTTCCACGGCCTTTTTGCGAATGGCCATGGCCGCAGCGCAGACCGGTAACGGCCGTAACCCGCAAGCAGTTCATCACCGCCCTCACCCGAGAGGATCACTTTCACGTCTTGCTTCGCGCGTTCAGCCAGCAGGTACGATGGAATGACAGCGTAGTCCGCCACCGGATCATCCATGGCAGCGGCTATTTCCGGCATGCGCGCCCAGAATTGCTCAGGCGTGATCTCCACTTCGATGTGCGCGGCGTTGAAGGCCTTCGCAACCGCCCGCGCCTGCGCACGCTCATCATGAACATCCGTGCCGGGAAACGCTGCCGTATAGGCCAGCACGGCGCGCGGCTCCTGCTCGGCCATCATCGCCAGTACGGCAGAGGAATCCAGACCGCCCGACAAAAACATGCCGTACGGCACATCGGCGCGGCGATGGACAGCTATGGAATCGCGCCAGGCTGCATCAAATGTTTCTAAGGCCGCGCTTTCGGACACTGCATTCACGTGCGGG
>JAEUKL010000098.1 GCA_016793005.1 Rhodospirillaceae bacterium
GGCCAGGATTTTGGGAATGTTGGTGTAAATGCCCTGACCCAATTCACCGTTTGGGTTGATGATGGTCACAGTGTTGTCCGTGTCGATGGACAGGTACGCTGTGAAGTCGCTTGATGCGGCACTCTTCGTCAGGGCCGCTTGCGTGGCCGGAACCTTGAAGCCCAGCACCAAGCCCGCAGCGGCGACGCCGCCAAGGAAGCCACGGCGGGAAGAGGGCGATACATGAGAAAAAGGGGCCATGGGCCTATGCCAAGCTGTTGAAATGACTGCTTGGGTATTAGGCACGCCGGAGGAAGCGTCAATCGGCGGAGGGGAAGGTGCTCACCATCCGAAACGCGAGGGCGTAGAAATGTAACAGCCGAGACCGGGTGTGCCCGATTCTCGGCTGTTTTCAGCTTTTAAGACTGGCGATGGCTTAGAAAAGCTTGGTCGCCCCGACAAAGCAGGTGGTCGAGATTCCAATCCAGTAGATGTAAGCCAGAACGCGCGCCAGATTGATCTCGCGCTGGAGTTGACCCTCAAGCGCCGGAGTGGCGCCTTGGATGGCGATTTCGCGGAAGATCGTGGTCCAGTGGCGCATGATGAAGCGCAAGGCCAAGCCGATGATCAGCATCAGGCCATACAGGAACACCTTGGTGGCATACCACTTGAAGGTCAGCGGGCCGTCATTGAACAGCGAGTACACCGAGATGCCCAGCAACGCCGGGATCAGCACAAAGCGGATCCGTTCATCCCAGATCGTCAGTGTAATGCCGATATCGGTTTCGCGTTTAATGAAGGCGCCCCAGCACAACGCCAGCCACAGTGCTGCGAGAATCCAGTTGAGCACCAAGTAGCCGCCATCCCAAGGGTGCGCCCCCAGGTTGGCGCCCATATGGACCCCTAACGGCAGGAGCAAAATGATGCCTGTACGCGCCAGGATGTCGATGCGGTACGCCGTTTCCATGTGGCGGCGGCGTTCATCGAGGGGCAGGCGATGGTCTGTGATTTTATAAGAAGTCTGGAACACCCCCCATTCTCCACCCAGACAATACACCATGGACAGGATGTGCAGCCACCTCAGGACGTCTTCGCTATAGATTTCCATCATTAAACTCCGGCTCACGCGGGCGGCCACAATGCATGGCCAAGCCCATCAGGGTGCGGGGCTTTTAAAGCGGAGGGCGGCCCAAGGCTTTGATATTCCTCATGCCGAGCGGCATTCTGCGCAGCTTTTAACCAAGTTGCGGCCAAACCCTGGTTAGCCCCATATCTTTTAAAGCGCCTGAGAACTATCAAGGCAGAAGGTTCGTAAAAGTTATAGTTTGAATGTGTTCGTCCGGGCCGCGAGCGCCTTGTGTTCATAAGTTCCCATGACTGAAGCAGAAGCAATTGATCCCGTTGGCGGGTCTACCGCCGCGCCCGAGCCTGCTAACCCGCAGAAAAATCCATCATTGACCGAGGGGCCGGTGCGTCCGCAGTTGTTGAAGCTGACGGCTTTCATGGCGTTGGGCATTGTTGCCTCACTGATCACGACATTGGCGGACACTTACTTTGTGTCGCGTTTGGGAACGCACGAATTGGCCGCCATGACGTTCACGTTCCCGGTGGTGCTGCTGATCATTTCCATCGCTATTGGGTTCGGCACGGGCGTTGTCTCGGTTATTTCACGCACCGTCGGCGAGGGTGACCAGGCTGGCGTGCGTGCGCTTGGTACAGACAGTATTGTGCTTGCGACACTTCTGACGGCGTGCATCTCGACAATTGGTTTTTTTACCATCGATCCGTTGTTCAAACTGCTGGGCGCCGAACCTGAAGTGCTTCCGCTGATCCATAAGTATATGTCGATCTGGTACTTAGGTACGGTGTTCCAAATCATTCCGCAAATCGGTTCTAGTGTCATGCGTGCGCACGGCGATGCGCGCACACCTTCAATGTTGATGACCTGCACGGCGGTTGTGAATGCGGTCCTGGACCCAATCCTGATCTTTGGGTGGGGCCCAATTCCCGCCATGGGCATTGCCGGGGCGGCGTGGGCCGGCAATATCTCGCGGTTGTTCTTCATTGCGGCGGCGGCCTATGTGATTCAGCGCGGCATGCATGCGTTGGCCCCTTTAAGTTTCAACATGGCCCGCCTCAAGGCGTCGTGGGGAAAACTTCTCCATATCGCGTTGCCTGCGACCGCAACGCAACTGGTGCAACCATTGGCCAGCGGAATCCTCACCGCCATTATTGCCTCATTCGGTACCTCTGCCGTGGCCGCTTATGGCATTGCGTCACGGGTTGAGATTTTTGCATTCATTTATGTGATGGCGATTTCCATCGCGCTGGCGCCGATTGTCGGCCAGAACGCAGGCGCACAGAAATTCGACCGCGTGAAAGAAGCCGTGGCTTTCAGTATTAAATTCTGCTTGGTCGGCGGTGTGATCTTGGCCGTGCTGCTCGCTCTGGTCGGCAGCCGCTTGGCTAGTGTATTTGCCACCGATCCAGATGTGATCGAGTTGGCGACGTTCTATTTCTATGTTGTGCCCATCAGCTACGCCATTGGCGGCATTGTCGCTGTCGCGATGTCTACCTTGAATGCCATGGCGCTGCCATTCGCGGCTTCCATGGTGGGGCTTGCGCGCTCGCTGTTCATCTCGGTGCCGTTTGTATTCATTGGGCTGTGGCTGGGCGGCATCCACGGGGTTTTCATGGCCATCAGCGCGGCTGCGGTCGCTGTCGGTCTTTTCTCGTGGTGGTTTGTGCATCGGGCCGTTTACAAGCGTGACCACGATGCACTGCCCGTTGCTGTCGCCGCAGAATAGACGCCTATAAAAAACCAATTTAAAGCTTTGGAACGATCTATACCCTTCACGGGGTTGGGCGATTGCAATGCTTCCCACCCTCGTGGCGTGGGCGTATGGTCGCGCAAAGATGACCACCGCGAAATAGCGCGAAATTAAAGCTGGCTTTGTATGTCCGACGAAATCCCCGACGTTCTTCCGACCAGTGCGGGCGGCACTGCCCCGTCAAAAGGGCACGGGCATCCGCGCGGCCATAATGGTGGAATGGGCGGTGGAAAAGGCGGCGGTGGCGCGCGACTGACGGAAGGCCTCGTCAGCAAGCAGATTCTGAACCTGACGCGTTATCTGCTGATGGGCACATTGGCCACCATGAGCTTTCAGCTGGCCGACGCGTACTTTGTCGCGCAATTAGGCACCAGCGCGCTGGCTGCCTTGGCCTTTACATTCCCGATGGTGATGATTCTGCATGCGATTGCCTTGGGGCTTGGCACGGGCGTGACGTCGGTTGTATCGCGCGCGGTCGGGAACGGCGAACTGGATAAGGCGCGCGTGCTGACCAGTGACGCGATTATTCTGGCCTTCATCGTCGCGCTTATCTTTGCCATCGGTGGGCTGCTGCTGGTCGAGCCCTTGTACGACGCCATGGGGGCCGAGCCTCATGTGCTTGAGAACATCAAAAGCTACATGCATGTGTGGTTTGTGGGCATGCCGGTTATGATCGTGCCGCTGATCGCAAACTCGGTCATCCGGGCCTTTGGCGATGCCAAATTTCCCAGCCTGATCATGGGCGGCACGGCAATTCTGAATATTTTCCTTGATCCGATATTGATCTTTGGATTCGGGCCTATCCCTGGCTACGGGCTTCAAGGTGCGGCCATCGCGCTCCTTATTTCGCGCTTCGTCACGTTTGCGCTTTCGCTTTATGTGCTGCAGGCCCGCGTGCATGGCGTGTCCTACAAGGTGCCCTCGTTCGGGCGGTTGCTGCATTCGTGGAACCAACTGCTGCATATCGCGTTGCCCTCTACGGCAACTCAACTGATTCAGCCGGTATCGGCCGGTATTTTGACAACACTGATTGCTTCGTACGGCGCGACTGCGGTTGCGGCATACGGTATTGCCACCCGTATCGAGATGTTCGCGCTGATTTTCGTGATGTCGCTGTCCATCGCCATTGCGCCGTTCGTGGGCCAAAATGCCGGGGCGGGGCGCCTCGACCGCGTAAGAGACGCGATTAAATTCGCGTACAAAGCCAGCTTGGCTTACGGCGTTGTCGTTGCGGGCATTCTGGCCATGGCGGGCGGCTTCATCGCGCACGAGTTCAGCGATGATGGCGCGGTGATTGCGCTGGCTGCGTTTTATCTGCTCGTTGTGCCCGTCAGCTATGGATGTATGGGCATCATCAACATTTCTTCAGGCAGTCTGAACGCCATGGCAAGGCCGATGCCCGCCATGGTGATCGGTGCGGCAAAGTCCATGGTGATCCAGATTCCATGTGCGTATGCGGGCTCGATCCTTTACGGCATCAAGGGCGTGTTCATGGGGATCGCGGCGTCAACGCTGACTGTTGCCATAATTGCATTCATTCTGGCGCGCCGCACGGTGCGCAGTGAGTTGCAGCGCGCCGACGCCTCGGCAATTCCCCAAACGGCAACATCCGCGGCAGAATAGACTCACAGCTTGTTGTTTTGGCCCTCGGCGCGGATTTATACTGCCGGTGGCAATGCATAAATCTGGGAGGCTGCGATGGCCGTGAAAAATATCATCCTGCTCGCCACCATGTTGTCGGCGGGGGCGTTTGCCGCGCACGCTGAACCCAAAGTGGCCGTGAAGGACATGCCGCCCGAGGTGATTGCTGCCGTGCAGAAGGCTCAACCCGGCATCACGATCACCGAGGCCGAGTACAAAGCGCGGGACGGCCGCGAGTACTACGATGTGGAAGGCAAGTTGAAGGGGGCGGAGATTGAGCTGGATATGCTGAAGCAAAACGGCGTGTGGGAGGTCGTTGAGATTCAGCGGGACATTAAGTGGTCGAGCGCGCCGGCCGCCGTGCGTGAGGCGGTCGAGAAGTCATCAAAAGGGATCGTGCCCGTGCGCGTGATCGAAAGCAAACAGGCCGATGATAAAGGCGTGGTCTATGAGTTGTTTGCTCCTGGCCAGCCCCAAGACCCGGCGGTGGAAGTGATGTGGAAGAACAACAAGGCCGAAGTGTTGAAGGAACGCTGGCCGCATTAGGCAGCCTGCATCCTCTTCTTGTTGCGGCGCTTCAACCACCACATCGTGATGCCTGTGACTGTGAACACCAGCGGCAGGAACCCTGACAGAAATACCAACGCCCACCATACGACGCCGTAGCCTGCGCCAACGTGGAGGCCGCGCTGGCTGATCAGGAACTTGTCGATCCCACTCAATGCGGCAGGATCTCGAACCTCTGCGACTTTCTTTGCGAAGTGATCGACGAACACGGCAATACGCACCGGCTTGCTATCGTCGACGCGTGTGAGGTTCACACGGAACGGCGCATCGGGGCGGGCAGGGTAAATCACCGACCACAGTGACGTGTTAGGCACTTTCTCCTGCGCCAAGGCCACGGCTTCATCGACGGTCGCGGGTGTTTCACCTTCAATGGGTGCCACTTTCGGCAACTGCACACCGCGTTGATCGCGGACCATGGGGGCGGCATCCATGAACGTTGCAATTTGCTGAGGGAAGCCCAAGTAAGCGCCGCTGAAGCTGACCACCATAAACACGACCAGGCCCCAGATGCCGACGGCACCGTGCATGTCGCGGTTGGTTTTCAGAGCACTCTTGCCGAATTTAAATGTAAACGCTGATGCCCAGGCGTTGCCGCGCGGCCACCACATCACGAGACCGCTGATACCCAAGAAGCACATGAACACGCCGAGCCAGCCGACAATTTTGCGGCCGATACCGCCCTCAATCAGCAAACGGCCATGCAGGTCATGCATTAGACGTTGTAAATTAAAGCCGCCCGCTGCAGGCCCGCTGCCAGCTGGTGGAGCGTTCACTGTGGTTGCAAGTGTTTCAGGATCAATGCTGACAACAGGTCCACGCGCGCCTGCTCCCGGCGGGCCACCTTGCGGCGGTGTTTCTGAAGGGCGGGCGGCATTGAAGCGAATAACGATGGGGTCGCCAGCATGATCTGGGGCCATCACGATATTGGGCGTGACACCTTCAGGCACAACACGCTGAGCGGCAGCGAGAATATCACCGACGGGTTTCGTGATGGCAGTTGGGGCTTGGGTCTCGCCAAACAGCGGCGGGATGTCGTGATTGAGCATCAGAATGCTGCCGGTCAGGCCCAGCGCGATGAATGGCAGCGCGAAAATAATCCCGACCCACAAGTGAATGAACGCCAGCACGTGTTTGATCGAGGTGCGGCGCGCGGGAGTGCTGGGCAAATTATTCGGCATAAGCTACTGATTCTGCTTGACATTAAATGCGAATAATTATTAATAACATTTGACATGGTAAGTCAATGGCAATCAGGGCGGGTGGGCACGCCCCAGTTTGTCGCGGCCGTGCATTCCTAAGGAGGGAATCACAAGCGCGCTTTTCATTTAAAGGCGCGCGCACCAACGGAGACTTGTTTATGCGTTTTCTCATCACAGCCTTTGCCGCAATGGCGTTCTCTAGCGTTGCCCATGCGCACTACCTTTGGATCGAGCCCGCAGGCGATGTCCTGATGGTGCGCTTCGGCGAGATTCAAGAAAAAGTCCGCGAAACCGAAGAGGGTCATTTGAAGTCTGTGGCTGGTCCGACAGCCACGCTGGCCAAAGACGGTGCGTTCAAAGCCGTTGAATTGAAGCGCGTGAAGGATGGCTTTGCATTCCCGAGTTCAGGCATGGGGGCGACGATTGCCGAAGGCGGCTTCGGCGTCATGGACCGCAGCAAGAGCGGCAAGGGCTTTTCGAAGCTTGAGTATTTCGCCCGCTTTACCGATGCCACCGCGCGACCCACGCCGACACAAGTCTTGGATATCGTTCCGACCGACAACAACAAGGTGCGCCTGACGTTGAACGGCAAGCCTGTTCCGGATTCAAAAATCACGTTTGTTGGGCTTGATTTGGCTGAAGTGCCCCTGACGACAGATACAAACGGCGAAGCCGCTGTGCCGATCTCTGGCGCCGGGCTGTACGTGGTCGACGCCATGGTGACAGATGCCAGCACCGGCACGTTCAAAGACAAAGCCTATGACAGCAAACTTTATCGCTCGACGCTGGCAATCTTGAAACGCTAGGCAAAAATCAAACGCGGCTGGGGCCGTCACCTCAGCCGCGTTTTGGTTTACTTATACAAAACAGAACCGAGGCCCGTCGGCGGGGCCACATCTTTCGACAATTCCGTTTTCTTCCACGGATAGTTTTTGTTTTCGGCCGGTACGTCTTGTGCAAAAGCCATCCACGTATCCAAGCGGTCGCTGCGCACAATGTCCCAGCCCGGCGGCAGTTCCAGATAACGCGGTGCGTGCTTTTCCACATAATCGAGCAGTTTGCGCGGCACTTCGTCGTAGTTCTTCAGTCCTTTGTGACTAAAGCTACGGCCAAACACCGTCGCACCTTTGAACTTGTCGCCGCCCATTTTCATGAACGGCCACGGCTGCGACAGACGCGTAAAGCCCGACACATGGCGAATAGAGGGCAAGCTGCGGTCTTCCAATTCTCGTTTCGAGAAGTTGAGCGTGAAATGCTCCGACGGTGTAATGCGCGCGCCGGTCGAGTAGGTGGGCCAGCCTTCCGGCGTCACGGGGTTTGTGTAATCGTGAGTGTAATCCCACGACAACATCATGTGGTCAGCGCCTAATTGCTGGAAGGGCAAGATCAGCGGAATATTTCCGTTCTCGTCAGCAAACGAGGTGCCTTCGTTCATGATTGTCGGCTTGTCGGTGCCTTTACCCAGTGCGTATTGCGGCATGGTCGTGCCCGACATCTTGAACGCGGCCAAGTCATTGTAGAAATGATAGACGGGCACTGTCTCGTCAGTGAATGGGTTCTTCCACATTTCTAAAATTTCACCGGTTTTAAGATCGGTGAAATAACCCGTCTCGCGGCTTTTGCGGATCAGCGTGCCGGTTTTTTCGTCAAACTTCGCATGCAGCACGCCTGTGCCGACATAGCCGAACATGGGGATCATGCGCTGGTCGCCGATGCGCATGTACATCAGGCCATGAAAAGCGCTGATGGCCGGTTTATCAGCGTAGGTCGACCAGATTTTCCCGAAGGCATACAAGTTATCGGCGGGCTTGGTGTAGTCGATGCTGTCGGTTTTTGTGGAGGTCGCGTGGGCTGTCGCAACACCGGCAGCGCCCAAACCTGCACCTGCTAATGCGGTCAGCGCACTACGGCGGCCCAAGCTCAAATCATTCAGAAAATGTGACACCATGAAACGTCCCCCTGTAACTGCCGCCTAAAAACGCGTGCAGCAGATATCATCATTGGTGTGATGATGAGGCGAGGCGCAAATTTCAGCCGTCTTCCGGGCGGTGCGCGTTATTTGGCGAATAACTGTTGACGGTTGGCGAAGGCCTTGAACTCGATCGCGTTCCCACTTGGATCACGGAAGAACATCGTGGCCTGTTCGCCGGGCTCACCCTTAAAGCGCGTGTAAGGTTCAATCACGAACTTTACGCCGACTTTGCGCAGCTTCTCGGCCAACGTTTCAAAACGCGCCATGGTCAGCACCACGCCAAAGTGCGGCACCGGCACATCATGGCCATCGACAGGGTTGGTGTGGTCCGGGTGGGCTTTGACTTGGTCGCTTAAGTGCACCACCAACTGATGTCCGAACAGGTCGTAATCAATCCAATGATCTGAGCTGCGACCTTCGGGGCAGCCCATGACATCGCCATAGAACGCCCGCGCGGCTTTTAAGTCGTGCACAGGGATGGCGAGGTGGAACGGGTCTGTAGCATGGTGGTCAGTAGTATGATGGTCTGTCATGGCCGCAAGCGTACATGGCCTTGCGGGCAAAGAAAACGGGCGCTGCGGAAGGGAAAAGGGGCAGCGCCCGGTCTAGGCGAGGTTACAAACTTAAAAAAAGCTACACGACGACCAGCGGGTCTTTCGGATCGTTCAGGATTTCGTAGCCCGTCTTGGTGATGCGCAGCATGTCTTCGTTGTGGCCTGCACCTTGGCCGACTTCCAGGTAAGGCAAGTCCAAGGTGACGGTCATGTTTTCTTTCAGCACCAAGTCGTCGCGCACGGCAAAGGGGACGTCGGTGCGTTGTGGATCATCGCCGTGCTGCAAACCAACCGAGTGCAAACCGATCACTGGCACATTCTTCGGCATACCGGCTTTCACCATGGCATCGCGCGCCACTTGTTCCACTTTGCGGAACGGCACGCCTTCTTTGATGATCGCAAACGCGGCTTCGCGGCCGGCCTGCTGCGCTTTGAAGCGCTTCATGTTCTCGGCTGAGGGCTCACCCACCATCAATGTGCGGGCGAAGTCACCCTGGTACATGTGGTAGTGCACCGAGCAATCCAAGAGGTAGGATTGGCCTTTTTTCACTTCGCCATGCGGCAGCAGCCCTTGCGTGACTCCCAAAAGTACAAAGCCCGGGTCGCCGCCGCGCGCGGCGGCTTCCGTGAAGAAGCGCTGCTTGAAGTCAGCATAGGTCATGCCCGGCTCCACGGCACGCGCCGCTGCCATGGCTGTATCTTGGCTGATTTTCTGCGCCACTTTCATCAATTCAATCTCGTAAGGTGATTTGATGTGGCGGATTTTGCGGAAAATATTGTCGCCGTCGACAATCTTCACAGTGTCTATGCCGATGCTTTGCAGCAGGTACGCAATACGCATGTCATCCACGGCAATTCGGCCGTTGATCAAGCCTGACTGCTTGAGCGCTTTAACAATGGCCCAGGCCGCTGTCGGTGCAGCCGCTGGGAAGTAGGTTTCTTGGGCGTACTTCCAGCCTTTTTCGCGGTCTGTCAGTACCGCACCTTCTTTGAAGGCGAAGCCGCCACCGGCTTTTCCTGCCGTCTGCGGCTCAATGCGCATCTTTTCCGGCGAAGCGTTAATGTACTCCTGCCAGTTCGATGCGCCGCCCATTGTAATAACATCGGGAACCTCGCGCTCGCCGTTCTGCGTTTCCCAGGTGTTACCGGTGCTTGAGATTAGATAACTCGGCTGTTTCGGGTCGCGGGGGAAGGTCGCGAACGACGGGTATTCTGCGCCAAATGGTGTCAGCGTCGTGATGGTATTGGTGATGTAGTAGACGTTATGGGTACGCAGCGCGATCAAGCCGTCAATGCCCATCTCCTCCATCACGTCGTAGGCACGTTGCTTGTTGATGGGGATTT
>JAEUKL010000123.1 GCA_016793005.1 Rhodospirillaceae bacterium
AAGTGTCGGCGCTCCTGGGCCGCATTCCGTCGGCGGTGGGTTATCAGCCCACGCTCGCCACCGACATGGGGGCCTTGCAGGAGCGCATCACCTCCACCAAGAAGGGCTCCATTACGTCGGTTCAGGCCCTCTACGTGCCCGCCGACGACTTGACCGACCCGGCGCCTGCCGCTTCGTTCGCGCACTTGGATGCCACGACCGTGTTGTCGCGCTCCATCGCCGAACTGGGCATCTATCCGGCGGTCGATCCGCTCGACTCAACCAGCCGCGCGCTCGATCCGCTGGTCGTTGGTGAAGAACACTACACCACGGCGCGCGAAGTGCAGCGCGTGCTGCAAACCTACAAGTCGCTGCAGGACATCATCGCCATCCTGGGCATGGACGAACTGTCGGAAGAAGACAAACTGACCGTCGCCCGCGCCCGTAAGATCCAGCGCTTCCTGTCGCAGCCGTTCCACGTGGCCGAAATCTTCACCGGTAACCCCGGCGTGTTCGTGAAGCTCGAAGACACCATCAAAGGCTTCAAGGGCATCGTGAAGGGTGACTACGATCATCTGCCCGAGCAGGCCTTCTACATGGTCGGCACGATCGAACAAGCGGTTGAGAAGGCGAAGAAGCTCGCCGCTGAAGCTGCTTAATTTTGGTTCTCGCTTAAGGCACTTTTACCATGGCCGATACCCTGCAACTCGAGCTGGTCTCGCCGGAACGCCTGCTTCTCTCTGAGCAGGTGGAGATGGTGACCGTGCCTGGCACCGAAGGTTACTTCGGTGTGCTGCCCAAGCACTCGCCGGTGATCTCGACCCTGCGTCCGGGCGTGATTGACGTCTATCGTGGCGGTGCCGTTTCGCAGCAATACTTCGTGGCCGGCGGTTTCGCCGAAGTGAATGCCTCTGGCGTTACGGTGCTGGTGGATGAAGCCGTGCCGGTGGCCGAGATCAGCAAGGCCAAAGCCGACGAACGCCGTGCCGCTGCGCAAGCGCAGCTCGACAAAGCCGCCTCTGACGACGAAAAGCGCCGCGCCACCCAGGCCTTGCGCATCGCCGAGGAAATGGCGGCCGTTGCCGGTCGGGCCGCTTAAGGCTTTTTAAGAATCAGGACTGTTGCTCTGCCACACGGTTGCCGCCATTGCGGCAGACGTTTGCGGGCTTATGGTTTTCTAGCTTATAGTTCACGGGCTTATCGTGATCGCTCAAGCCTGTTTCCCACTGTTTTAAGCCTTTATGACCCAGGTATCCGCGCCCCATCACTGGACTCTTGATGATCTGCCCTGGCACACGTTCGATGCCGGGAAGGTGGATGCCGATCTTTTGAAAGTCATCAAAGCCGCCGCCATGGTGGAGCGTAATGGCTCGGACTATGGCCGCTATCTCACCAACGTGTTTTCGGACGACCCTGCGTTTTGCGAGATCGCGCAAACCTGGGCCGTGGAAGAAGAGCAGCACGGGATGGCCTTGGGCCGCTGGGCCGAGTTGGCCGATTCCAATTTCAAGTTCGATGACGCTTTTGCCCAGTTCCTTGAGATGTACCGCATTCCCGTCGACGCTACGGCGTCGGTGCGCGGGTCACGGGCCGGCGAACTGTGCGCGCGGTGTGTGGTCGAAACAGGCACCAGCTCGTTCTATTCGGCTTTGCGTGATGCCGTGGACGAACCATTGCTGAAAGCCATCTGCGCCAAGATCGCGGCCGATGAATTCCGGCATTACAAACTTTTCTACACGCATATGGAACGCTACCTCGTCACAGAAAGCATTCCATTCTGGGGGCGCTTGAAAGTGGCCGTGGGCCGCTTGCAGGAAGCGGATGACGACGAGTTGGCCACGGCCTACTTTGCAGGTAATGGCATGACCGAGGCTTATGACCGCAAAGCCTGTGCTTCGGCCTATAGTGAGCGCGCGTTTGGCTATTACCGCGAACGGCACACCAAGCGCGCGGGTTTCATGATTGCGCAGGCGGTCGGCTTCAACCCCGAGGGGCTGTTAGGAAAGCTGATCCAAAAGATGCTGTGGCTGGTCATTGGGTTTAGCGGACGGAAATTCCGACCTGTTTAGGGCCGGGCGATTTTGTTGACCGTTGTCTGAAACGCAGCCACCACCTGCACATAAATATCGCGCTTAAAGCCGACAATCACGTTGGGCAGTTCGGCAAAGGGCAGCCACGTCCACTGTGAAAATTCCGGGTGTTCGGTGGTGATATTGATGTCGCTGTCGGTCCCAGTGAATTTCAGCAAATACCATTTCTGCTCCTGACCGCGGTATTTGCCTTTCCAGATTTTTTTTGAAATCTCTGGCGGCAGGTCATAACGCACCCAGCCTGGTGTTTCGGCAATAATCTCGGCCTTGTCGGTGCCGATCTCTTCCAGCATCTCGCGCAAGGCGGCGTCGCGCGGCTCCTCGCCCTTGTCGATGCCGCCCTGGGGCATTTGCCAGGCGGGTTCCGTGCTGTCGAAGCGCTGACCGACCCACACGTGGCCCTTGGCATTGATCAGGGCAATGCCGACACCGCGCCGGTAAGGGCGTGTCTCTGAATGATCGGGCATGGAATGACGGTCTTCTTGCTTCAGCGCTTTTTTTCGTCGCTTTTATTTAACCAACACTTGCGACACAGGCGCAAGGCTTACGCCTTTTTTGGGCAACTGATCCATCCACAAAGCGAGGCGTTCAAAGCTGATGGGCCTGGCGGCCATCACGGCGACAGCGGTTCCCTGGTACTTGGCAACCTTCTCTGCGAAATCAAAACGCGCATCAACGGCTGCACGGAAGGGGCGCTCGTCGATCACCACATCTGTTGTGGCTGATGGAACTTCTGATTCACCAACGCGGACGCCGGGGCGGCCCTGTACATAAAACAGATTTTGCTGTTTCAGCTTCGACAGGACTTCGCCGATGTTGGTGGGGTTCTCGCGGAACTTCGAGCCCATGCCGTCGAACACGCCGACCGCGCCATTGGCTTCCTTCAAAATGGTGTCCAGGCGTTCCTGATTGTCTTTGGATTCCAGGCCGGTCAGAAGGCCCAATGGACCCGGATCTTCGGCAGGGAAGTTTTTCCCTTCCATCGGCACTTCGATCAGCACTTCGTGGCCTTTGGCTTTGGCGCGCTCCATCAATCGCTTCAAGTCACGCGCATAAGGACTAAAGGCGAGTGTGACGACCGGTGGCAGTTTTGTTAGCGCGGCTTCTGTGGCAGTGCGGTTGAGGCCCAAGCCCTCTACAACGATGGCCAGCTTCGGGGTCTTTGCGTCGCCTGGGGGCGGCGCTTTGATGTCGGCAATGGCGTTAAAGCGCGGCGGTGGCGCGCCCACACTGGCGCGATCTGTCGGCGGCAATTTCGGATCATTCAGGCGCGGACGGCCACCTGCCGTCGCGGCTCCAACGTCGGCTGTATCAAAGCGGCGCGGCGCACCGGGCGCTGTTTCGGCCGGCGCAAGCAGAGAGGGCAGGGCGGCTTGCTGCTGCTCTTCGGATTCTTCGTCGTCGGCTGGGGGCGTGGCAGGTTTTACTGCTGCTCCGGTTTTGGGCGCATCTGGTTTTGTGGGCTCGGTTTCGGGCGGTGTGGCTGAAGCGACTGCCGTTTCGGCAGGCTTTGTGTCTTTCGGGGCCTCGGGCGTGGCTGCGGGCGCCTCGGTTTTCGTATCGGTTTTCGCAGCTGCGGCTGGTTCGGCGGGTTTTGCGTCTGCAGGTTTTGCATCGGCCGTTTTCGTTTCGGCGGGCGCAGGCTTTGCATCGGCCGTTTTTGTTTCAGCGGGCTTCGTCTCAGCAACCTTCGTCTCAGCAGGCTTCTGTTCTGCTGGCTTGACCGCTGGCGGCGGCGCAGGTGTCGGGGCCGGTTTTGCACCAGGGGCTGCCGGTGCCGGTGCCGCGGCTGCGGTTTTGGTGTCGTCCACACCCAAGCGACGCGGAGCTGCCGTACCGCCATCGGTCGGTGTCAACCATGGGCGGCGTTCCACTGAACGATCCGTGGTAGCCGTGGGATCAGGCTCTTCTTCAACTTGCAGATCGGCCAGCGAACCGCCCGATGTGGCGGTCTGGTCGCTGGTCATCATGATGGCGCCGACAAGGCTGACCAACGCCAGCAGCATCACGCCGCTGACGGCCAGCGCAATCTTCGGGCCCAAATTCTTTTCTTGCGGTTCACCGTCGCCATCGAACAGATCGTCGCCGCCGAACGCATCCATGGCTTTGGATTTGCGCTGGAAAATTCCGCGCACTTTCTCCATGACGCCCGATATGGTGTCGGATAAGGCCATCGCCTGCCGATCCCTTCCTAAGACGGTTCGTTTTCTTCGACGGATCTCCGCTAACCGCAGCCTGCGGCCAACGCAGTTTACGCCAAATATAGGTTCTACCGGACCAAAGCTTAACAGGGCGCTAAGGTTTTCACCCTAACGCCCTGTTTTTGCAGATCAAAACAGCTGAAATAGGGCTTGTGGCCGCTATTTGTTGTCCAGGCTTGCCCGCTGGTAGATCGAAATGCCGCGCAACAGGTCAAGCGCGCGGGCCAGTTGGTAATCGTCCGTATCTTCCGTGCTGGCTTTGGCGGCGTTGGGGTCGGCGGTTGTATTGCCGGCACCCGGCGCATTCACAGCACCCGGTGCAGCCGGCTTCGCCCCCGGCGGTGGCGCTGCGGCCGGTGCTTGCGGCGCTGCGGCCCCGGTGCGCGGCTGGCCGTCGTTGCGCAAAGCGCCCGGCAAATCGGCCTCGGCGCGGTTAAAGCGCGGCCCGTTGGCGCGTTGCACCACGGCTTGTTTCACTTCGATGTCGGGTTCGATGCCGGTCGCCTGGATCGAACGTCCGCTCGGCGTGTAGTAACGCGCTGTGGTCAGGCGCATGGCGCTTTCACCGCGGCCCAACGGAATGATCGTTTGCACCGACCCTTTGCCGAAGGACTTCACACCCAGCAACACGGCGCGGCCGTGATCTTGCAACGCGCCAGCTACGATTTCAGATGCCGACGCCGAACCGTCGTTCACCAGCACCACCATGGGCTTGCCTTGCGCGAGGTCGCCGGGCTTGGCGTTATAGCGCTGCGTGTCTTCCAAGCGGCGCGTACGGGTCGAGACAATTTCGCCGCGCTCCAGGAACG
>JAEUKL010000369.1 GCA_016793005.1 Rhodospirillaceae bacterium
GCTTTGGGACAAAGCTCAGTAGTTGCTCAGTCAGAACCGTCAAGGCACGGCCTTACGCGCGAATGCCAAACAATACAGCTTGCTCATGAGTGTGTTGCTCGATGACCGTGGTAACCGGTTATCACTTACTCACAGTACGAAGCGAGGTGTCCGCAAACGGTACTGCGTCTCCCAAGTCTTGTTGCAGAATAGGCCGAACTTAGCCGGCCCCGTGAAAAGCCTGCACCACATCCCGTTTGATTGGAACGAGCAGCGGCGGCTGTTCGGGTTTCCGCAAAATGGCCTACCGGCTGGCGCTACGGCGTGATCTACGTAGAAAATTGGCTGGGGCGCCAGGATTCGAACCTGGGAATGGCGGTACCAAAAACCGCTGCCTTACCGCTTGGCGACGCCCCAGCAGGAGCGGGGTGTTCGGGGCCGCAGCTGCGGCCTGAACCCCTGGGTCAAAAAACCCTGGAAGGGGCGGCAACATAACCAGCCGGCTCGCGTCCTGCAACCCTCGGAATTTGGCTCTATTCCGCCAAAAACAGCGATGTCATCAGCCCCGGCGTCAGCAGTTGGGGCAAAACCTCGGGCTCGGCTGCTTTGGGCGCATAATAAATGTAAAGCGGCACCCCCGAACGCCCAAAGCTCGCCAGGGTCTTGGCGATCTCGGGGTCGCGGTTGGTCCAGTCGGCTTTCAGGTAAGCCACATTTTTGTCGGCCATGGCCTGCTTTACGGCGGCGGTCGACAGCGCCACGCGCTCGTTCATCAGGCACGTGATGCACCACGCGGCTGTAAAGTTGACGAACACCGGCCGGCCTTGTGCGCGCAATTCGGCCAGGCGGGCAGGCGCGTAAGGTTCGTATGTCGCACCGTCCATATTAGCCGCAGCCCCGAGGCCAGGTGATTTACTGACCGTCACCACCAAGCCAACGGCGGCTAGAAACGCCATCGCGCCAATGATGGCGCTGGCGCCAAGCCGTGCCGCCGTTTGCGCTAAGCCAAACAGCCACACGGACAAAGCAAGGAACACCAGCCCCGCCAAGCCAGCGGCAAACCCTTCGGGACCCACTTGCTGTGAAAGCACCCATACCATCCACGCGGCCGAGGCATAGAGCGGGAAGGCCAAAACCTGCTTGAGGCGATCCATCCACACTCCGGGCTTAGGCAGAATTTTGGCCGCTTGCGGCACAAGGCTGAACAGCAGGAAGGGTGCGGCTAGGCCAAGGCCCAGGCTTTCAAACACCAGCAGCGTCACCAGTGGCGGCTGTGTCATGGCATAGCCCATGGCGGCGCCCATCAGCGGCGCGGTGCAGGGGGTTGCCACCACCACAGCCAAGGCGCCAGTAAAGAACGCACCCACTGCGCCGCTGCGCTGCGTCAGGTTTTGTCCGACCCCCATGATGCCGCCGCCGATGGCAAACACACCCGAGAGATTAAGGCCCAGCGCCAACAGCACGTAGGCAATGACGGTAACGAACGAAGGTGATTGCAGTTGAAAGCCCCAGCCGATCTCGGTCCCTGCGCTGCGCAATCCGATCAGCAGTCCCGCCAATACGCCAAAGGTTGCCAATACGCCGAGGGTGTAGGCCGCGCCATCGCGGCGACGTTCAGCGGCACTATCAGAACTATGCGCCGCAAAGGCCAGCGCCTTCATGGCCAACACGGGCAGCACACATGGCATCAGGTTCAAGATCAGTCCGCCGAGGAACGCAAATACAATCGCGGCCCACAAACCGACATCTGCAACCTCGGCGGCGGCATTGGGGGCTGCAATCACCGCAGGGCTTTCAGTGCTGAAGCTATACGCAGCCTTGCCGTTGATGGCATCGACCACCAACAAGCCGCCGGTTTGCGCAGGCAGGTCCAGCGGTGTCGGTGCCGCAGCGACAGTGATTGTTAGAGTCTTGTCTCCGGCGTCAACGTTTTGCGTACCTGCATTGTCGATCAGGCCCGCATCGAATGGGAAGAATGTGACTTTGGTGTCGGCATCTATCTCGAAGGCAGGGTTGGCAGTCAGAATGATGTTGCCGCCATCGCGCACCAACGTGACGGGCCAGGGCACGGGCTTGGGCATCGCCGCCAGGGTCTGTTCGATCTCGGGCGCGTTCAGCGATGTGGCGCTGGGTTTGCCAGGATCCACATTCAGCGTTACGCGGAACGTACCGGAATCCGGGATGCAAATTTCAGCGCACACCAACCAGTTGCCGCTGGCATCAATGGTCAGCGTTTGCGCCGTGCTGATGCTTTGATCAATCGTCAACGGCACGGGCAACAGAACCGTATTGCTGTAGCCGAAGTTGATCAGCGGGCCGTACGGAATGCGCTCAGGGGCCGGCCATGCAATTTCGCCGGCGCTGAGGCCTGACGGAAGCGTCCATTCAATCGCGCCGGGCAAACCAGAGTCGCCGGGATTGCGCCAGTAGGTGTGCCAGCCGGGA
The DNA here is from genome assembly GCA_016793005.1 of Rhodospirillaceae bacterium. Lineage (GTDB taxonomy): Bacteria > Pseudomonadota > Alphaproteobacteria > Rhodospirillales > Rhodospirillaceae. The sequence continues at coordinate 2,425 of JAEUKL010000369.1, forward strand.
TCCATTTCGATCTTTAGTGCGGCCCATACTGTTTCGCCGGGCTGTGCGCGGTCGCGCGAGAGAATCAATGTCGCCTTGGCGTGCTCGGTTTTTACCGATGCGGTGGGGGCTGCCGCCGGCTGCGCACTGGCGTTCAGTGGCATGGCGTTCAGCGGCAGGGCAATCGCCATGACAACGCCGATCAGGCGCAACAAGCGGGTGAACGTGAAGGTTTGCGGCATCGTGCTCATGTGCGGTTAAAAAAAGGCCATTCAGGCCGAGGGTGTATTAAGGCCGTGCAAGCCCAAGCTGGCCCTGCTTAATCCACCATGTTGGGTGGCCTTCGGCAATGGTTTCAGTGGCGATTTTCGCTGCCGCCGAACTGTCAAACACGCCAAAACACGTGGCCCCGGAGCCTGACATGCGGGCCACAACACAGCCCGGCGCGCGCGACAGTGCGGCCACCACGGCGCTGACCTCGGGGACCAACGTCAGTGCGGGTTTGACCAAATCGTTACGTGTGGTTTGCAGAAAATCGGCAAGTGCGCCCAGCGTTGGCCAACCTTGCGCGGTTGGTTGCACCAAGGGCGTTGAGTAAGGCGCCTCCAACCGGCGGAACACATCAACGGTGGCAACGCTGCGGCCCGGATTGATCAGCACCACATCGCATACCGGAAAAGCCGCGATCGGTGTGATGGCTTCTCCGATCCCACGCATCATTATAGGTTGGCCGTGCACGCAGACCGGCACGTCTGCTCCCAACGTTGTCAGTGCTTTGGCATCCGGCATGGGGCGGCCATACAAACCCTCCAGCGCATGCAGCGTAGCTGCGGCATCGGCCGAGCCGCCGCCAATGCCCGACGCGACGGGAAGGTTTTTTGTCAGGGTGAATTGGGTGTGCGCCGCGATTGAATGAAACGCGGCATAAAAGCGCGCGGCCTGAAGGACCGAGTTGTCGGTGGGGTTTAAGGCCTCCCCATATGGGCCGTGAATACTGACGCGTGTTGCAGCAGCTTCTTCTGCGATGATGTCATCGCCGATATCGGCAAAGGCCACAAGTGACTCGAGCAGGTGATAGCCGTCGGCGCGTTTGCCGGTCACGTGAAGGAACAGGTTGATCTTGGCGGGCGCGAATTTGCGGACCAGGGACATAACGCCAACCCTTATCGTTGCCGCGCGGCAAAGCGCGGTGGGTCTACTTTTGGGCTAAGCCCTGTTCAAGCTTCGCTTGCAGGCTGACTTTTTGCTTGGCTTCGGGCTTCAATGTCAGGGCTCGCTGCCACTGAAAGCGGGCTTCTTTTTTGCGGCCGACTTTCCAATACACATCGCCCAGATGCTCGTTCAGCGTCGGATCTGCCGGTTCCAGTTCAACCGCCTTTTCCAGGTAGCTCACAGCACCCTTGTAATCGCCCGTGAGATAGATGGCCCATCCCAAGCTGTCGACGATGAAGCCGTTGTCGGGGCTTTTGCTGTAGGCCAACTCGATCAGGCGGCGTGCTTCGGTCAGGTTTTCCCCGCGATCAATCCACGAGTAACCCAGGTAGTTCAGCACATCCGGCTGGTCGGGGTTCAACTTCAGTGCGCGCATAAAATCGGATTCTGCCTTCGGCCACTGCTTTGTGCGCTCGTAGCACACGCCGCGACCATAGTGCAGCGTCCAGTTGTCGCTCTTGGCCGCCGTATAAAGCTGTTCGGCTTTGTCATAGGCCAGAATAGCCTCGGCAAACTTTTCGGCTTTGCGATGAAGGTTCGCAATGGCCATTTGAATCTCGGGCATCGCCGGGTATTCGCGGCCCATGCCTTGCAGCTTAGCCAACGCGTCGGTTTCTTGGTTCAGGGCCGTCAGGTTGTCGACGATCTGAAACTGTGCACCAAGATAAGATGGATCATTTTTCTTGATGGCAGTCAGCACAGCGCTCGATTCATCGTAGCGCCCACGCATCGCAAGTGTTGAGCCCAGCACCCAGCGCGCGATATTGAGATCGGGGCTCAGGTACAGCGCCATCTGCCCAAAGGCGATGGAAACGTCTGTGACATTGTTGTTGCCGCCGTTTTGCGACAGCAGTTGCGAAATGGCAAAATAGGTTTCAGCCATGCCATCCGACAGCGTGACCTTTTTGGGGAAGCGGCTGGCGTCCTGAAGCGCGTTGGCCATATCGCTGAGGCCAACGCTGGCATTTTGCGTGTTAAATTTCTCCAGCAACTGTTTCACGCTCGCCGACTTGCCGAGACGGTGATAGCCGCCGGCTACGATGCGGATCACGGACAGGGGTTGGCGTTCTACTTTGCTGGCCAGGGCATCGTAATGAATAAGTGCGTCTTCGTTCCGGCCGAAGTGCTCGTTCAGAAGCCCGCCCATAAGATGATAAAGATCGCCCAAGCCTTGCGTGTTTTGCAGCGGCGCCAGTTCTGCCAAAGCCGCATCGGGTGTGTTGCGCGCAGCTTGTGCCCAGGCGCGGATCATGGGGAGCGTGAACGACAGGTAGCTGTCGCTTTGCACCTTATCGATATATGACCAGGCTTGGTCATATTCTTTTTTCTGGTAGTGACCTGTCGCCAGCAGCAACCCGGCTAACGGAAACGGACGTTCGGTTGAGTCGTAGTAACGCTTCGCTGCGGCAATAGCCGCATCCATCTTTCCGGCGGTGGCGGCCGCGGAATAGGACCACCAAAGTAATGCGTTGTTCGTCGGATCCAGTTCCAGCGCGCGGGCATAGTAGTCGGTGGCCGTCACATTATCGGCGGTGGCGTTGGCATGGCGCGCGGCCAGTAAAGCCCCTGCCAAGCCTGGCACGTTATGACTTTTACTTGCGGGTGCGGTTGGTGCGGCGTAGGCCGCAAATCCAAACAATGAACCGGACAGGGCCAGAGCGGCGCTGCAGAGGAGAAAGCGTTTTGTGATCAATGTCATGTGGCCATCATAACGCGCGTATTTTTGCAGCGCACCAAAATCGGTAACGCTGCCCGGATTAAATTCCATTTACATATTGGGATAATTGGGTCCCCCGCCGCCTTGCGGCACGGTCCAGTTGATATTCTGACTGGGGTCTTTGATGTCGCACGTTTTGCAGTGAACGCAGTTCTGCGCATTGATTTGAAAGCGTTTCTCGCCGCCATCGGCGTCTACGACTTCATAGACGCCGGCCGGGCAGTAGCGCTGTGCGGGTTCGTCCCAGTTGGGCAAATTCACGGCAATGGGAATGGTGGGGTCGGCTAACTTGAGGTGGATGGGCTGATTCTCCTCGTGGTTGGTGTTCGAGATGAACACTGAAGACAATTTGTCGAACGAGATTTTGCCGTCGGGTTTCGGGTAGGCAATGGGTGTCGCTTCGCTGGCTCTCTTCAGAGTCGCGAAGTCGGGTTTGCCGTGGCCTAAGGTGAACGGCAGGCCGATTTTCAAGCTGCGCATCCACATGTCGATGCCGCCCAGGGCCAGCCCCAAGTACAGGCCCAGCTTGCTCCACAGCGGTTTGACGTTTTTGACCTTGCTGAGATCGTCGTAGATCCAGCTCTTTTTTACGGCCGCCGCATATTCAACCAACTCGTCGTTGGCGCGGTTGGCGCCCAGCGCGGCATAGACGGCTTCTGCCGCCAGCATGCCGCTCTTCATGGCGTTGTGGCTGCCTTTAATGCGCGGCACGTTGACGAAGCCCGCCGCGCAGCCAATCAGCGCGCCGCCGGGGAACGTCAGTTTCGGGATCGACTGCAACCCGCCCTCGGTAATGGCGCGTGCGCCGTAGGAAATGCGACGTCCGCCTTCGAGGTAGTGTTTGATCGCCGGATGGTGCTTGTAGCGCTGGAACTCATCGAACGGCGAAAGATAAGGATTGCTGTAGTTCAGATGCACGACAAACCCGATGGCCACCTGATTGTTTTCCAGGTGATACATAAAGGAACCGCCGCCGGTGGAACTGTCCAGCGGCCAACCCATGGTGTGCACAACCAAACCCGGTTTGTGTTTAGCCGGGTCGATCTCCCACAGTTCTTTGATGCCGATGCCGAACTTTGCGAAGTCGCTGTCGGCATCCAGCTTGAATTTGGCGATCAGCTGCTTGGCCAGCGAACCGCGCACGCCTTCGCCAATCAACGTATACTTGGCGCGCAATTCGATGCCGGGCTCAAACGCATCGGTCTTTTCGCCGTCGCGGCCAATGCCCATGTCGCCGGTTGCCACGCCGACCACACGACCTTGGTCGTCATACAAAACTTCAGCACCCGCGAAGCCTGCGAACACTTCCACGCCCAACGCTTCGGCTTGTTGGGCCAGCCAACGACAGACATTGCCCAGGCTGACGATGTAGTTGCCGTGGTTGTTCAGAAGCGGCGGCATCAGGATGTTGGGAATTTTCAATGCGCCGGTTTCGGACAGGAACAGAAACTGGTCATCGCTGACGGGTGTGTTCAGCGGCGCACCTTTGTCTTTCCAATCGGGGAACAGCTCATTGATCGCAATCGGGTCCATCACCGCGCCGGACAAAATGTGCGCGCCGACCTCTGATCCTTTTTCGATGACGCAGACCGTGATCTCTTTGTCGGCGGCTGCCGCTAGTTGTTTCAGACGAATCGCGGCCGATAATCCGGCGGGCCCGGCCCCGACGATAAGGACGTCGAATTCCATTGCTTCGCGGTCCATGGCTTTAATGTCCTTCTTTATTATTTGCGGCAGTCCCTGGTTGCAGGGGGCCGCGCTGTTCCCCAAAGCCCCGCCAGCGGGGGTTAAGTGCTTGCTTATTAAGGTATAACCCCCAACAACGGTCCCCTCCAAGAGGTGGGATGCCTAAAAGCTTAAGATGCGGCCAAAACCGGGAATTATGGCAGGGCAATTTCAGGCCGAAGGGGCTGGTTTGGGGCGCCCGGGATGAGTATAAGCAACGCCCATATTAAAAGACTTAAGCCCCGTGCCTTGGCCCGGGTTGGTCCTTACGAAGCGAGAGTTTTAAGAATGTCACCCCGCGTTGCCGCCGTTATTTCTGCGATTTTATTCGCCAATACTCTTGGGGTTTTGGTGGCGGTGGCTTCATTCGGGGTGCTGCGCGTCCTGGAAAGCCTGGCTGAAGGCCTGGGGCTGTTCCCGTCGCGCTGGGGCGAGAATAACCCGGAAATCCTGATGATGTCGGCGCTTGTGGTTGCCGTGCCGGTGGTGCTGTGGTTCGTGTTCTGGTTCTACAAAAAGGCCATCGCCGCCGAGATCATGCTTTCGACTTACAAATACAACCCGCCCGACGCGCCCAATAAGGCTTAGCTGGTCGTTCTTCACATATTCGCCCTTACGTTTGCTCCATTGCGACTTGAGTTGAGCGCGTGAGCGTTTCAAACTCTGTCGGTATGGAAAAGCCGTCCTCTTCGCCTGATCTAGCCTCCGTCCTGCGCTGGTATATTGATGCCGGGGTCGACGAAACCATTGGCGATGAGCCGGTCAATCGCTATGCCGCGCAAGCTGCACAACCTGCCCCAGCGCTTCAGCCTGTTGCCACCGTCGCAACTCCTACGCCGATCACAATCCCCCGGTCGCCCGTTCCCGCGGTAGCTGCCGCACCTCAGTCCAGCGCATCATCGGCGCACTTGGCACAAGCTTGCAAAACACTCGATGAACTGCGGGTAGCGGTTGAATCCTATGACGGCTGCGCGCTCAAGACCTTTGCCACCCGCACGGTATTTGCCGACGGCAACCCCAAGGCGCGCGTGATGGTGATCGGTGAAGCGCCGGGCGAAGACGAAGACCGCCAGGGCAAACCGTTCGTGGGTGTGTCCGGTAAGCTGCTGGATCGCATGTTGGGGTCGGTCGGGCTCGACCGTGCCACCAACGCCTACATTACAAACATCGTATTCTGGCGTCCGCCCGGGAACCGTAAGCCGACAGCGGAAGAGATCGTGTTGTGCATGCCGTTCGTGCAGCGGCACATTGAACTGTTGGATCCGGCGTTGCTGCTGCTGGTGGGCGGCCCGTCAGCCTCGACTATTCTGGCCAACCCGCAAGGCATCACCAAATTGCGCGGCAAGTGGTTCGACTACGAAAGCCCTGGCCTGCCGCGTCCGGTTCCAGTGATGGCTACATTCCACCCGGCATATCTTCTGCGTTCGCCGCAGCAAAAACGCTTTGCCTGGCGCGACCTTTTGATGTTCAGACAAAAGTACGACAGCCTCACTCCAGTTTAGACCTTGTAGCGAGTTGTTATGCCCGGGATTGATGAATCAAAGCCGTTTTTAGCGATCAACATTGCCGTGCTGACGGTATCGGACACGCGCACGCTTGAAACCGATACCTCGGGTAAAATTCTGGTCGATCGCATTGAAGCCATGGGCCACAAGGTCGCCGAACGCTTGCTGTTGACAGACGATGTGCCGGCGATTGTTGCGCAGTTAAAGAAGTGGGTGGCTGATCCGGGTGTGGACTGCATCATCACCAGTGGCGGTACAGGCGTGACCGGCCGCGATGTGACGCCCGAAGCCTTCAAACAGGTTTGCGAGAAAGAAATTCCCGGCTTCGGCGAGTTGTTCCGCTGGATCAGCTTTAAAAGCATCGGCACCTCAACCGTACAATCGCGTGCTACGGCGGGTGTCGCCAATGGCACATACTTGTTCGCACTGCCGGGCTCGAACGGGGCCGTGAAAGACGGCTGGGATGAAATTCTGAAATACCAGCTTGATGTGCGCCACAAGCCCTGCAATTTCGTCGAACTGATGCCACGATTGAAAGAGCACCTGTGGCCGAAGCCTAAGATGTAATGCCAAGCTTTCGCTATGAGCTGGAAATCCTGGGCACAAGCCCAACTGCGGTGATCGCTGGCGTGGACGAAGCCGGGCGCGGGCCCTGGGCGGGCCCGGTGGTCGCCGGTGCGGCGATTCTGAATCACGCAACACTTCCAGATGCGCTGGTGCGAGGATTGGATGATTCAAAAAAGCTTTCGGCTGAGAAACGCGAAGCTTTATTTGAACATCTGAAAACATGCGATGCGGCGATCTGTGCCATTGGAATCGCAAGTGTTGATGAGATTGATCGCCTCAACATTCTTCAGGCTACGTACTTGGCGATGTCTCGCGCCGTGGACGGGCTCGGCAAAAAAATTGATACCGCTTTGGTAGACGGCAATCGCGCGCCGCCGCTCAGTTGTCGTGTGCAGACAATTATCAAAGGTGATGGTTTGTCGTTATCAATCGCGGCCGCGTCGATTGCCGCAAAGGTGACGCGTGACCGCATCATGATGGATTTAGCAAAAGCCCACCCCGGCTATGGCTGGGAGACCAACATGGGCTATGGCACGGCAGCGCATCAACGCGCGTTATCGAAGCTTGGCGTGACGCCGCATCATCGCCGCTCGTTCGCACCCATTCGCGCGCTGCTTTCTTAAAAAACTTCTGAAAAAGTTTTACGGCGATCTAGCCCTAGAGTCGGGCGAGTCCGCCGACTCTATATGTTGTGGCTTCGAGTCGCCTGATTCACTGGCTCTTAACTCCTCCATAACGCTTTGATTCTATTATCTGAATCGTCGGTGGCCACGCTGGCTTGAAGTTGGCGCGAAACGCTCTGGTCACCACAATGTTGGGGTCTGCCTTCCAAAGAACAATAAGTGGGGTGGGGAGGGCTCAACATCTTCAACGGCTCCAAGTTTTGGGGACGCACACCCCGCAGGAAGTGACGCGAGCTCGAAAACGGGCTCGCGGGTCGACCTTTCTGCGGGGGCCTCTCAAAACAGAACGGGCCGGCACAAAAATAATGTTGAGGGCGAGGGTTGATATGGCTGGCAAGAAATCTGCGGCCGCGGTGAAAGAATCCGCGGGCGGCGCGACTGCGATCAAGACCGACATTATCCACCAGGGCGAATGCGTTGAAATCCTGAACCGGCTTCCGGCCAATTCAGTCGATCTGGTGTTCGCCGATCCGCCGTACAACATGCAGCTCGGTGGTGAACTGCACCGCCCCGACAATTCCCGCGTTGATGGCGTCGATGACGAGTGGGATCGTTTTGCCGACTTCCGCGCCTACGACGAATTCACTCGCCAATGGCTGGCCGGCGTGCAGCGCGTGTTGAAAGACACCGGCTCGCTGTGGGTCATCGGCTCGTACCACAATATCTTCCGCGTCGGCGCAATTTTGCAGGACTTAGGGTTCTGGGTGCTGAACGATGTGGTGTGGCGCAAGTCGAACCCCATGCCGAACTTCCGCGGTACGCGCTTTACCAATGCGCACGAAACGCTGATCTGGTGCTCAAAGAGCAAAGATGCGCGCTATACGTTTAACTACGACGCCATGAAGAACCTCAACGAAGGCTTGCAGATGCGCAGCGATTGGACGCTGCCCTTGTGCACCGGCGAAGAACGTTTGAAAAACGATGGCGGCGATAAGCTGCACCCGACCCAAAAACCGGAATCGTTGCTGTACCGGGTCATTATGGCGTCCAGCAATGTGGGCGATGTGGTGCTGGATCCGTTCTTTGGTACGGGCACGACGGGCGCTGTGGCAAAAACCTTAGGCCGCAAATACATCGGCATCGAACGCGATGCGGATTACATTGCCGGCGCAAAGCGACGTCTTGCGAAAGCTAAACCAGTTTCGGATGAAAAACTGCTGACCACACCGTCGAAGCGCTCTGAGCCGCGCATTCCATTCGGTTCCGTGGTGGAGCGCGGCTTGCTCGAACCGGGAACTGTTCTTTGCGATGCCTCGGGCCGTCATACCGCCAAAGTGCGTGCCGATGGCACGCTGATCTCATCCGATCATCGTGGTTCAATCCACCAGGTTGGCGCTGCCGTCATGGGCGCTCCTGCTTGCAACGGCTGGACCTTCTGGCACGTCAACATGGGCCAACGTTTGGTGGCCATTGACGTGCTGCGTCAGAAAGTGCGCGCCGAATTGGGTGAAGCGCTTCAGTAAGAACATGCAAAGCGGTGAGCGGGGCTCACCACTTTCGTTTCCACCACGCTTACCATTTTCGTTTCCACCAAACGATCGGCCCTGAAATCGTCAGGATGATGGCCAGCAACGCCACCAGGTTGTTGATCCATTTCCATTGGCCCGTGAAAATGTTGCCGGTGTGGATATCCGCCAAAAATAAGAAAAACGTTGTGCCGGTGATGGGCGGGTAAGCGATTTTCGTGTCCTCGAAGGTCGCATCCAGGCCAGGGCTCGCGTAAATCGACCGGCTCATTTTAATGAACCATGTCTCGCCGCGCTTGAAGGCATCGGTGATGGCCAGCTTCGGCCCATTTACTTTCAGTGGCGTGAAAGCCGTTTCCCCGTCGCGGCGATAAAACTGTCCAATACTTCCTGCGCCGATAAATACCGTGTCATCGCGGCGGATCAGGTTGACCGTGCTGGCATCGGTGCCGTCGCCTTCAGGCAATACTTTTTCCGCCGACCACGTTTTGCCGCCGTCGGTGGACGTATAAACGCCAAGGCGTGTGGCGATGGTGAAGGTGTCGGGGGCATTGGGGTACGCAATGACATCGCTGATTTCGCCGTTGAGGTTTTTGTAGTCGTAGATCGACGGCAGAGCTTCGCGGGGCAGGCGGACATCTTTGCCATGCTCGATCAGCGCTTCGATGTGATCCACCATGGCGCCGGTAATGCTTACATATAGAATCGGCACAATCGCCAGCAGGCCGATGATCGGCCCGTGCCCGCGATAAAGCCAGCGCAGCATCGTCTGGCGGCGTTTGAGTTGGCCTTTCGCCGATTGATGCCGCCAGCGACGCGGCAGCCACCAGAACACCAGGCCCGTGGCCGACAAAATAATGATCGCAATGCCGCTGTAGTCGTTCACGATCAGTGACCAGGGCTGCGGCAGGAAGCCGGTGCCCACATGCAGATCAAGTGTGAATGACGGCAGAGAGAGCGATGCCGGCAAACCAGAAACCTGCACGTCGCTGACATCAGTCCATGCGATGCTCTCAGGGTTCGCCGTATCAATCCGGAAGATGCGGCTGTGATGATCAACGCCCACCAGTTCGCCGGGTTTCGAGCCTGCTGTTAGGCTGGTGATGTCGTGTCCGCGCAAGGCAAACGGCACAGTGCGCGTGCCGTTGTCTTTCACAATCCAAATGCCGTCGTCGGTGGAAATCCACACGTGGTTCAAGTCGCGCGCGGGGCCATCCACGAAGTCATAGGTTTGCGGCAATCCGTCGGCGCCGTCCCACACAACGTCGGTCCAGGTTTTGCCGCCGTCGGTGGTCAGCCACAGTCCGCGTTCGGAGCCGCCGAGATAACGGCTTTCATCGGCCGGGTCCGTGGCCATATTGCGCATGATGGTGCCGCGCACAAGCCGGTCGATACGTGCAGATGTCACCCAATCAGGCACGGTCCACTGATGCGACCAGCGCCACTCATGATGATTGAGGATCCAGCCCGTCAGGCCCAGCACGGTGAGCCACACCAGAGCAGCCAGGCCTGCGACCTTATGAATGGTCCGCCACCACGCCCAACTGCTGCGGGCAGGTTTAAGAACAGGGGCAACAGCAGCCTCGGCCATGGGACATCCTAGTAATGTTGGAAAGCCAGCATGTTAATTCGACATTATGGGCGTCGGCAATTCAGTATGTACTCAAGATGTGGTGATTAAGCGAAATAATTTTCTATCTCTGTTCTGGCGATGCCGTAAGCGAGGTCATGAGCTCGGTGATCTGCTTGGGGGCAATGTCGCGCACTATAAAGACAATGCGCGTGCGCGTGTCGGCGCTCGGCCAGCGCTCCAGCCACGTCAGCGGATGGAAAATATGCTGCACGCCATGAATCACCGCAGGCTCATTGGGCCGGTCGGCGACATTCACCAAGCCTTTCACCCGCAACAAATCGGGGCCCCGTAGCATCACCAGCAATTGCAGGAAAAATTGCAGCTTGGCCTGTTCGATAGGTTTGTCGTGGGTGAAGCAAAACGCCTGGATGTGATCGTCGTGGCGGTTCACATCGTGATGGTCGTGTTCATGATGATGGTCGTGATCATGGCCGTGGTTGTGCTCGTGATCATGATGCTCATGCGCATCGTGATACGCCTCAGCTTTCAGCCACGCTTCGACGTCCGCCCCTTTGGCTTTGGCGTTAAAGGGCCCCAGATTCAAAATTAAAGTTGGATCAATGCGGCCATGGTCGGCCTTGATGAACCCGGCGCCCGGGTTCAGCTTTTTCAACCGCGCTTCCAACGCCGCATCAGCCGCCATATCCAATTTTGTAAGGATCATGCGGTCCGCAACCGCAGCCTGCTTCACCGCTTCTTCATGGGCATCAAGGGTCGCAGCACCGTTCACGGCTTCAACCGTGGTAATGATGCCGTCCAGCCGGAACTTGGTGAACGCCAAGGGGTCGCTCATCAGTGTTTGCAGAATCGGGGCCGGGTCGGCCAAGCCCGTTGTTTCAATGACGATGCGGTCAAAGGCGCGTACCGTGCCTTGCGTGCGCTTCAGCATCAAGTCGTGCAGGGCTTTGACCAAATCACCGCGTACGGTGCAGCACAGGCAGCCGCCTTGAATTTCCACCACGTCGCCATCGGTTTTTTCGATCAGCTCGTGGTCCAGGCTGATCTCGCCGAACTCGTTGATGATGACAGCTGCGTTGGAGAGCGCGGGTTGGCGAATCAGATGGCTCAGCAGTGTGGTTTTGCCGCTGCCCAAGAAGCCCGTCAGGATCGTGACCGGGATTTTATCTGATGAGGAAGTGGGGTGGTCGCCGGATGTTGTCAAGTGCGCAAACAACCACAAGCATCAAACGGCGACGCGGGGGGCTTTTTTTAATTCGGGGGGGAATTATTTAGCGCTCAAAATCTTAGCCCGGCCGGCAAAGGGCGCGCC
>JAEUKL010000138.1 GCA_016793005.1 Rhodospirillaceae bacterium
CTTGTTCTGCTTGGCTTTCTCGATCTGTTTTTCACCGGCCACCGCCTGAACCGCATCCAGCGGCGTGCCGTTTTTATCGGCAATCGAGCGGTATTCACGCATGCGCGCGGCATTCACGCTGTCGACCAGTGCTTTTACATCAGGCGTGACGCTGGATTGCACGGCGCCAATCAATCCATCCGGGCGCTCGCCCACCAGGCCTTGCGTGCGCGCCGTATCGAGATCAACAGCAGCGGCGGGCAGGGCAGTGCCCAAACCCACGGTCAGTCCGGCGGCAAGAACAACGGCTTTCATGCGAGACAAGGTGGTCATGGGTGATCTCTCCGTATAAGGCAGCAAACGATTTTGATTTAGAAAATACCGGGCTTGGCGGACATGGCGGCATCAACATCCTTGTCGATGCGGATGCGCACTTCCTGTTCGATCTTGATGTTGAGGTTGATGACGATGGGTTTGTCGGGCGCTTGTACCTTGATGGTGGGCGAGCAACCAGCCACGGCTAAACTTGCGCCGACGACAGCAAATACCAGCACTGTACGCATCGTTATCTCCTCACTGATGCACCCAAGGCTATGAGCCTAACGAATGCAGGTCAACCGTGGATGACACTCAATCCTTATTCAAATTTCTTTTGTTGTCATTGGCGCCCTTCAGCAGATTAACTTGGCGCTGGAGGCGCTCGCGTTCGTCTGCGGTGAGGGCGTGAAGTTTCAACAAAAGTTCGAGCCGGTTGATCTCTGTAATCCGCGCTTGAAACTGTTGGGGTGATTCGGGCAGGCCGTAAAGACCCGGCCCATATTCAGTTTTCTTGAAGTTCTTGGTCATTGTCTTCCTCCAACGTACAAGCGCGTTTGTTGGGCGCAATATTCTTTTGGGTGCGGATTTTACATCCCAGCGTCTGCGCCTTCGTAGGCTTGCGCGAATTCGCTGGTGGTCGTCAGGCACGCGCGCTGTTTGGGGAAGCGTTTCTGTAAAAACTGTTCAAGGCGGCGAATTTCATCCACGCACCCGGGCGAATTCATCGGCGCATCATTGCGGTGAGAAATTGAAGCGGCCTGAATAAAAGAAGTCCGTCTAATCATAAAAACTGCCCTTACATTCTGCGTGGGGCATTGCGATGTACCCACAATCCGGACTATCGCCGGCAATCCGGGCCTGGCCTGGGCAGTGGGATGGCTGAATTGTGGCACTTTTCTCGCTCACGCGAATGTGTAGGCCATAGGCGGCCTTGAAATCCCTGGCTATGCTGGCTCCAGCACAACCCTGGGGAGGGGATTTTATGAAACGCTTATTTTCGCTAACCACCGCTTTGGCTGCTGTGATGGCGATTGGAAACTTTTCTCAATCAGCAGCAGCACAGGATTCTGGTGATAAGTACGTGCGTTGCATGGCGGTGATTGATCCGTCGTTGTCCGACACGCCACTGGACAAACGCACCATCATCGTGAAGGGCGATAAAGTTGCTGAAATGAGAGAAGGCTACCCCGAGCCACCGGCCGGGACGCCGATTGTCGATCTCACCGCTTCGTATTGCTTGCCTGGCTTTGTGGATGGCCACACCCACATGGATCACCAGTTCGAAGGCGGCAACTATTCCGTTCGCCTCACGCGCACGCCGGCCGACAGCGCGCTGAAAGCTGCAACATTTGCGGCCAACACATTGATGGCTGGGTTCACCACCGTGCGCGATGCCGGGGGTTCAGACAGCGTGGATATAGCATTGAAGAAGGCTATTGCACGCGGCGATATTATCGGTCCGCGCATGTATGTGGCGGGCACCGCACTGTCCATCACAGGTGGACACGGCGATGAGTCCGGCGGCTACCGCGAAGATAAAATCCATCAGCCCGGCATCAACGAGGGGGTGGCTGATGGCGTGCCCGCGGTGATTGAAGCGGTGCGCTCGACCATCAAGCGCGGTGCGGACCATATCAAGTTCATGGCCACGGGCGGTGTGTTGTCGCAGGCCGATAGCGCCGATCTGGCGCAATTCAGCCAAGAGGAAATGAACGCCATTGTGGCGACGGCGCGCGACCATGGTATGCGCGTGATGGCTCATGCTCACGGCGATGAGGGGGCGCGTCGCGCCACCATCGCCGGCGTCTCGTCGCTGGAGCACGGCACCTACATTTCCGATGCAACGTTTGCGCTGATGAAAAAGAACGGCACGTACCTGGTGCCGACCATTATTGCGGGCATGACGGTGGCCGAAAACGCCAAGACGCCCGGATTTTATCCGCCCGCCGTGGCTGAAAAAGCGCTCGTGGTGGGTTCGAAGATGGGGGCCTCGTTCAACCGCGCTTTGAAGGCCGGCGTGAAGATCGCCTTTGGCACCGATGCGGGCGTGTTCGAACACGGCAAAAACGCCAAAGAGTTTCAGTACATGGTCGATAACGGCATGAAGCCGATTGAGGCCATTCGCTCATCCACGCGCGGCACGCCGGAACTTTTGGGGCATTTTGATCAATTCGGATCGCTCGAAAAAGGCAAGTATGCCGATATTGTTGCGGTGAAGGTGAACCCGCTGATGGATATCAAAGCGCTGCAAGACGTGTGGTTCGTGATGAAAGCCGGCAAGGTCTACAAAGAAAACGGCAAGCGCGTCCTCTGATAACCGTATGCCCCAAAAAAGGCCGGAGTAGTCCGGCCTTTTTTATGCCCAAACAAGCCTACTTCTGGCTGGCAACCCGGCTGTAGTCGCGCAAGGTTGAGGCTAAACGCTCGGCGAGCAGGCGCGTAATGCTGACGGCAATGTCTGAGTTTTCTTCAACCAGCCGCACAAAGACATCGTGATTGATGGCCAGCAGCGACAGCGCCGTTTTAGCACGGATTGTCGTGGTGCGCGGCATGGCGGACAGCAAGGCCATTTCGCCGAACACCTGATGGCGTTTGATCTGGGCTACAACTGTGCTGCCGATATCGGACTCTAAGATCACGTTGGCGATGCCATCCAGCACCACATAAGCCTTGTCGCCGATATCACCTTGGCGGAACACAATTTGGTTCTCGTCGTAATTCACCCGTTCGCTGGTGAAGGCGAGAAGTTTTAACTTCGAGCGATCTATGCCGCTGAACAGCGGAATTTGACTTAAGACCGCGACCATATCGTAGAGATCGACGCGGCCATCGCCTTTGATGTCTTTGATTTGTTGCTCTGACGAGGCGGTGGCAACGGGCGCTGTGCCGCCTTTTTCAGCGATCTTGCCGTTCTCCATCACCAGCACGCGATCCAGCGTGACGGCACGGCTTTCGCCGGACTCGAGCAAGACCAAACTGCGGCCCTTCATCTCGGCGCGGATATTGATGAACACGTTTTCCTGCGCGGCAGGTTCCAATGCCGAAAGCGCATCATTCAGGATCAAAAGGTCCGGGCGCTTCAATACGCAACGCGCCAGCGCCAGTTTCTGGCGTTGCGTTGCCGACAGCTTGCCGCCACCGATGCCGATATCGTAATCGAGCCCTAACTCCACCACATCGTTGCGCAAGCCCATCTCGTCAATGATGTCTGTGATCAGCGTCGTCACTTGACTTAATCGTCCGGCTTTGGCCGCGGCAAGTTTGCCGAACAGAACGTTTTCAGCGACCGAGGTCGCGGCATTGTAGCTGTTCGTATCAAAAAACTGCACGGCGCCTTTTAAAGTGTCCGGCAGGTCGCGGGCAAAGGCAGCGCGCGCATCCAGAATACGCTGCTTGAAGTCGTCATCAACCAGACCCACGTGGTGTTGCGCTTCCACCAACTTGAACGGCAAATCCATCAGCTTGCTGCGATCTTCGGGCATCAGGGCATCGAGACCGAACTCAGCCTTGCGCAACACGCCCTCGATCACCGGCAAGTCTTCGTAGCGAATGAAGCTGAAGCGGTCGAAGAACTCATGGCCTGGCGGCAAATCGCGGAAGATATCCGTCATAATGCCGGCAAGCTTGCGGCCTTTTTCCAGGAACTCCTGCGTCAGGCCGGCGCGTTCAATGATTCCCAGCAGGTATTCGTTCTCACCCAATCGGTCGATGGCGAAGTAAGCCCCGATGGGCGTGCCGAACAAAATATTTTCTGCCACTGACGCGTTAGAAATATAAGCATCGCGGTCCAGGGTTTCGATAAGGCCGGTGAGTTGTCGGCTTTGAAGACGCTCGCGGAAGGTATGACGGGCCGTGATGAACTTTTGCGCCAGTTCAGGGTTTTGCCCCGGGTCTAGGGTGCGGCGCAGGCCGATGTCATAAATTTCGCGCTCCAGTTCCACCATACGCAGCACGTCGACAATGCGTTGGCGCAAGTCGTCTTTTGCAGCGCAGCCGGCAGCGGCGTAGTCGATCCAGTCCGCCAGGATATCGTAAGTCGAGTTACCAGTGCGGGCGGCTTCCTTCATTTCATTGGCGCGCTTGCGGCGCGTGTGGTCGTCGTACTGCACATCGGCATTGGGGCGGCGCAACAGCGGATAGATCAGAACACCACGAATTGCCCCTGAGCCCAGGTAGGTATCGGTGCTGACATAGCCGATCCTGCGGCCGGTGACGCTATCGGGCAGTTGGGTTAAGTCATGCTCGCCCAAGCTGACTTTCCCGGCGGCCGGCATTACTTGGCGTGCCAGCAGTCGCGCAAACTCTTCGCGTCCGCTGCCGCTGCCGCCAATGATAGCGGCATGAACGGGGAGTTGTAATGCGACGGTCGCACCATCAATCGACTTCACACCTTCCTCGGCCTCGACCACGACGTTCGATGCGATCAGTTGCGTACCCAACTCGGTGCCTGGCGCGGGGTCGGCGGCGATAATCGCGCTGTCCATCAAGCCCGGCGGGCCGAAGTATTCGGCCAGCTGATCGTATTTCACACGTCCATCTTCAGCCTTCTGGTAGTAGTCGATAAGGTCTTTCCAGGGCGAATACATATCTTTGTAGGCCGCCAGCACAGCCACCAGCGAGCCTAACGAAATGTCCCCTTTGATAACCAGATAGCCGCCGATGGAGAAAAAGAAAAAAGGCGTCAGCTGCGAAAAGAATTGGTTCAGCACGTTGACGGTGTAGCGCTTCGAACCCATTTCGACGCGCAGCGTGAAGACACGGCCAAGCCGCTCGGTGAGGGAGGCAAGCTCGTATTGCGTTGTATCGTGGCCATGAATTTCAGGTGCGGCCGAGACGAGTTCGCCAATACTGTTTGAAATGCCGCGTACCGCCAGCGCTTCCTCGCGCTGTAGCCAGTTAATGCGCTTCTGGATGCGCGGGATGATGTAAATTTGCAGCGGGTATAGGGCGATGGCGGCCACCCCCATCGTCCAGTTCTGCATGAACATGAAGAGTATGATGGTGCCTAAAGTCCCAGCGGCTACAGCCGGCACCGCAAACGCCTCGGCCATGAAGAAGCCCAGGGTTGATGTTTCTGCCGTCACCATTGAGACCACTTGTCCTGATGACATGCTGCGTAAATCAGACACCGGGAAGCGCAGCAATCGCTCGATGAGGGTGTAGCGCAGGCGGCGGAGCAGCCGGTCGCCGACGCGGTATCTGTAGGTGGAGCTAAAATACTTCTGCGCGCCGTTGATCAGCACCAAGGCCAGGAAGGCTGCGCACAGGACATACAAGTAGGGGATCTGGGCAAGCTCGTAGCCCAGGATTATTTTCGGGAAGCCGCCTTCGCCGCTGATGGCCTGGTTAACGATGATCTTGGGCAGTTCGAACGTCCAGTACAGGAACGGCATTGCCGCAACCGACAAGCCAACCAATATGAACTGATCTTTGGCGCTATAGCGCCAAATGAACCGAAAAAGCCCACGTTCCATAACAATCTAACCCATCATCCCGCGCAGCAAAGGCGCGAGGAACTCCTCACCCGGCTCTAGTATTACCGAATAATGACAACACATCATAGAGGCGCGATGACATAAGGTGTGCGATGACGTCCGTGCGGACGGTATCCAGCGCTTGTTCAGGCGGACAAACCGTTCAAGTGCGGCATGTTTGTTCTGATCGGGAATGCCAACCCCCTAGGCCGGAATGATATCGCTGCCGACGAGCATAAGGTCATGCGCCGAGCGCACCTCATCCGACAGGCGCTGCCAGTGGAATCAGAATCGCACGAAGCAGCCGCTCTTTAAGTGAGCAGCGTTTGATAAGTGAGCAGCGTTTGATGTTCGTCATTGCGCCTTGCACTGCCCGCATTTTTCATGCTGAACCTGAAGCGAGCCTGAAATCCGACGAACCCTCAGGTTTTCTTTCAAAAAAGTCATCGAAGGCAGGAGGGGGCATGCAATGCGGCGGTCCATGCCGCTGTAAAGTATTGCGCCATTGATCGGGGACAGGCGAGTGATTCTGCACCGCGCACTTTCGTATAAGTACCTGATAAGCCATGCTTTGGTGCCCTAGAGGTTGGTCCCTATCTCCTCTACGATATCCTCCAACGGGGTTTAACTTTTGCAGGTACCTGTGCGCAGGGCGTTGTCTCAATGGCTGGATTGCTTCGCCGCATCCTAAATTCTGGGTATGCAATCGTTGCCGTCGGCGCGGTCGGGTTCTTGCTTGTCTTTTCCTTGCAGTTTGTTGTCGAGACAACCCGGCGCGAGGCCTACACATCTTTAAAAACAGCCCAAAACGCCCAAGCGACATTGAATCTGCTCGCCAAGGAAATCTGGCGGCTCAGGTATTGGGATAACGCGCCAAACCCTGAGCGCGGCAAGATTGTGGAGGCGCGTGGGGAAATTCTGGGGCGCATCGCCTCACACCGGCAGGCGCTTGAACTTTATACCAAAACTCTCGGCGAACAGGACGATTACACAAACCTCAGCACGCAAATCGACAATTACCTCGTGCAGTCCAACGAGACTGATCGGCTATGGGAGGAAATGGGCCGCTGGAGCAATGAATTCACCAGCGGCGCCTTAACCAGCACGATTGGGCCAACTGAAAAGGCGCTCGCGGCGACATCACATAATTCTTCGATTTATGTGCCGCTGCGCGAAGCGCAGTTGGTTCAGTATCAGATGCTGTTGGCCGGCCAGACACGCGTACGTGTTCTGCCCGATGGCGAAAATTTGGCGCAGATCGCCGGACGTGTGCTCAAAGAACTTCCCAAAGCGCAATTTGCGCCATCGCTTACAGCAGACGTGCGGCAAGCCATGGAAAGCTTGGCTCGCAAGGACTACATTGCGCAACAACTTAAACTGAGCGCAGCTATTAAAACCCGGAACGCAAGCATAGATGCGCTGGAAGGCAGCCTGAGAGGTATTTCGCTACGCCTGATCAAGCAGCAGGGCGCCGCTGGTGCTGGTTTCGAGGCCGCCCGGAGCCAGTCGCTGCTCGTTGTAAGCGTGGGGTGCATTGCTTTAGGGCTACTGTTCGTCATCACAAGTGTCACGGCGACCCGCAGCATGCGCCGACAGGCAAAGCTGCTGCAGGAAAGCGAACGCCGATTCAAAGATTTTGCCAGCGCCAGTTCCGATACCCTTGTCGAACTTGATCCTGACTACAACATTATCAAGACCTACCACACAAATGGCGCTGTGGATTACGACTCAGAGCGTTCAGTCGTGGGTCACCCATTCTTTGCGTCACGCCCGGACGGCAAGCCAAGCCCACTGCGTGTTATTCTTGATCAGCGTAAGAGTTTCCGGGGCTATGAAGCTGTTTTGCCATCGCGCACCGAAAAGAATCGATGGCGGCGGGTCAATGGCGTGCCGTTCTATGACGAGAACCAGAAATTCGCAGGATTCCGGTTGTCGGTCGTCAACATTGCGGAACAGAAGGCGCTGGAAGAAGAACTACAGGCCAAACAGGCGTTATACGAGCAACTCGCCGAGCAAGTACCAGGCGCCGTGTTCGTGGTGCGCTTAGGTGATGATGGCAAGGCCGACCTGGAATATGCGAGCCCATATTTTTCGAATCTTACGGGCTACTCGACGGACGAGGCGAACGAATTGACGCGATCCGGAGGAACAATCTTATCGCGCGATACGCTTGAGCGGTCTCAAGAGATGCGTGACAAGCATCCTGACGGCGCAGTTGAACTGAAAGGGACGATCAAGCGCAAAGACGGCAAAATTATTCCGATCATTTACTCCAGCCGTAATATTGCGCCAGCGCCTAGCGGTGAGCTGCGCCGTTTGGGGATGTTGATTGACCTGTCCGAGCTGGAGGCGGCTGAGCAGGCGGTACAGGACCGCGAACGCCAACTTACATCAATTCTCTCGAACATCGGCAGCGCTTACTTCTTCTCGGTGACGATGGGGGGCGGCAAGATTGAGCCGCAATTCTGCAGCCCCGGCGTAGAAACCGTGCTGGGGTATTCGCCGCAGGAATGGTGCGATTTGTTCAAAGGCGGCGCCGCCAGCTTTGCCCTGACGGCTCATCCCGACGACCGCAAGCGTATTCAGGCTGTATTTGAGCAAATGGCTCTGGGCGACGATCCGGCGCAGTGGGAGTTCCAGGCGTTGAACCGCCGCTGCCGCAAGGACGGGCGCATCATTAACTGCATGACGCGTGGCCGCCATATTCGCTTGCCCGACGGGCGTCTGCTGCAGGAAGGCATGGTGATCGACGTCACTTTGGATTTGCAGCGCCAAGAGGAACTGATCCGATTGAAGACCGCGGTCGACGCGGCCTCTGAAAGCATCGCGATCTGGCGCAAGCTTGACGATGTACCGGGGGGGCAGCGTGAGCTGGTGTACGCCAATAAAATGGCTCAACAGTTGCTCGCGCGAACGGCCCCGCCTGCGGCAGCGGATCAATGGGCCTCAGTGCGCAAAGCTCCCGAGCCTGACCTGCGTTTGGACGACATTGATCGTGCCGTTGATGCGAAGGGGCGTTGGAGCGGTTTGCAGCAAATCATGTGTAATGATGGCACGTCCATGCTGGCTGATATCACTGTCACGCGGATTGACGGTACAACGGCCTTGCACGTCGTGCGCGATGTCACCGCGATCAAGCTTCTGGAAACAGCGAACGAAAAGGCGCGTGCAGAATTACAGGATGTTGTGGCCTCGCTGGACTTTGCAGGCGAGGGCATTGTTATTACACATCCGCTGAAAGAAATTGTATTCGCCAATAAAAGCTTCGCGAAGTGGGCCGCCCATGGCGACCCCGCCGAAATCATCGGGAAGTCGATGATGGATTTGCTGGGCGAAACCGACCCGCCACTCAGTCAGATCGCGGAGGAGGCCGCAAAGGTTACGGCGCGCGGCGAGGTGTTCACAACCGAAGCCACAGTGACGCTACGCAAGAACGGCTCTAAACGCATCATGCGCTGGAGTACTGCGCCCTTATCGGATGGCCGATGGATCAATATCTCGCGCGACGTCACCGAGTTGCGCGGACTTGAATTCAAGCGCACGCGGCTTGACCGAAGCGTTGCAGAGATTGCCAGTCGTCGCGACCTTGGCCGTATGCCGCCGCGTGAAATCTATGAAATGATCTTACGCGAAATTTCACGCACCATGGATGTTCGCCGTGCCAGTATCTGGCGCATGACCACCGATAATGCTGCGCTGCAGTCCGTGTTGGCGCTACATGACGGCAACATAGTGGCCAAATTTGTCACTTTCGAGCGGAGTACACGCGAACTCTACTTTGACGAACTTTTCAAGTTGCGTAGCATCGTGATTAATGATGTAAGCGCGCACCCGGTAACGCAGAGCATACACGACGGCTACTACAGCCGGCTTGGAATTACATCTACGCTTGACGTTCCTATCCTGTGGCAAGGCGCGCTGTGGGG
>JAEUKL010000152.1 GCA_016793005.1 Rhodospirillaceae bacterium
TTAGTTTCCGCCTGTGAACACCGGAAGGGGTTAAAAAGCCATGTCTACAGCGACCGCCGCATATCGCGCGCCAAGCGAAATTCCAAAATATCTCGCGTTTATATTTGCAGGGCTGAGCATCCTTGCCCTCGGCCTTGCGACAAACGCACGAGATGGCGCAATGGCCTTTCACGGCTGGGTTTTTATGGCCGCCTTCCTGGCTGCAACCATTGCCCTGGGGGCGAAGGTCGTCAACGAAGCCGATCAGCCGCAACCCCTCAGTACTTATAATGACGAGGTCATTAAGGCCGGCGTGATTGCGGCGGTTTTCTGGGGCATCGCCGGCTTCCTGGTCGGCCTTATCATTGCTCTACAACTCTCATTCCCCGCCCTGAACTTTGATCTGCCGTGGACCAACTTTGGCCGGCTGCGCCCCGTGCATACGTCGGGGGTGATTTTCGCATTTGGCGGCAACGTTCTGATCGCGACATCTTTTTATGTCGTTCAGCGCACCTGCCGCGCCCGCCTGGCTGGTGATATCGCACCCTGGTTTGTCTTCTGGGGCTTCCAGCTTTTCCTGGTCGTCGCGGCAACAGGCTACTTGCTCGGTGTGACCGAGGGGCGCGAATACGCAGAGCCTGAATGGTACGCGGATTTGTGGCTGACCATCGTCTGGGTCGTTTACCTGCTGGTTTTCCTGGTGACGATCGCACGACGCAAAGAGCCGCACATTTATGTCGCAAACTGGTTCTACCTCGCCTTCATCGTCACAGTGGCGATGCTGCACCTGATCAACAACATGTCGCTGCCTGTGTCCCTCGTAGGCTCAAAAAGCTACAGTTTGTTCTCGGGCGTGCAGGATGCATTGACGCAGTGGTGGTACGGCCATAATGCTGTGGGCTTCTTCCTCACCGCAGGCTTCTTGGGCATCATGTACTACTTCGTGCCCAAGCGCGCCGAACGCCCGGTTTATTCGTACCAGCTTTCGATCATTCACTTCTGGGCGCTGATCTTCCTTTACATCTGGGCAGGACCGCACCACCTCCACTATTCCGCCTTGCCGGAGTGGGCTCAAACCCTGGGTATGACGTTCTCGATTATGCTGTGGATGCCCTCGTGGGGCGGCATGATCAATGGGCTGATGACCTTGTCTGGCGCCTGGGACAAGCTGCGGACTGATCCGGTCTTGCGCATGATGGTTGTGTCGGTGGCCTTCTACGGCATGTCGACCTTTGAAGGCCCGGTCATGTCGATCAAAGCCGTCAACTCGTTAAGCCACTACACCGACTGGACCATTGGCCACACACACTCGGGCGCGTTGGGCTGGGTCGGATACGTGAGTTTCGGCGCGCTGTACTGCTTGGTGCCGTGGCTCTGGAAGCGCAAGCAGCTTTACTCGCTACGCCTTGTAAATCTGCACTTCTGGGTCTCGACCATCGGCATTGTGCTCTACATCACCTCTATGTGGGTGTCGGGCATTCTGCAGGGCCTGATGTGGCGCGCTTACACCGACCTCGGTTTCCTTGAGTACAGCTTCGTTGAAACCGTGGAAGCGATGCACCCCTTCTATCTGATACGCGCCACCGGCGGCGGCCTGTTCCTCGTGGGGGCCATCATCATGGCTTACAACTTGTGGCGCACCGCGCGCGGCGATGTTGCTGTCGAATCCGCCGATACGCTGTCACTGAAACCGGCGTTGGCGTAAGGAGCGAACGATGATTAAGCACGAAGCATTTGAGAAAAACTCCATCCTGCTCCTGATCGGCACGTTGGTTGTGGTTTCGATTGGTGGATTGGTTGAAATTGCGCCGACGTTTTACCTGGAGAGCACGGTCGAAAAAGTTCAGGGCATGCGTCCTTACGCGCCGCTGGAATTGGTGGGCCGGAACGTCTACGTCCGCGAAGGCTGTTACACCTGCCATAGCCAGATGATTCGCGCACTACGCGATGAAGTCGAGCGTTATGGCCACTACAGCCTCGCGGCCGAGAGCATGTACGACCACCCCTTCCAATGGGGATCGAAGCGTAACGGGCCCGACCTCGCCCGCGTCGGCGGAAAATACTCGGATGAATGGCACCGCGACCATTTGCGCGACCCGCGCAGCCTGGTCCCGGAATCCATCATGCCTGGCTATGCCTTTCTGGCAACGCGCGCCGTTGAACCGAAAGACATCGCCGATCACTTGAAGGCAAATAAAGCCGTCGGTGTTCCCTACACTGACGAGATGTTGAAAGCTGCATCGGAAGACTTGACCGCACAGGCAGACCCCAATGCAGATACCGAAGCATTCCTGAAACGATACCCCAAAGCAGTCGCGCGCGACTTCGATGGCAACCCGGCGCAAGTCACCGAAATGGATGCCTTGATCGCATACCTTCAGATGCTGGGCACGCTTGTCGACTTCTCGCAATACGATGCTGAAGCCTTCAATCGGTAGTACGCACTATGACCCATGAAATTGTCACCGAATTAGCGCTGAACTCCGGCCTTTTGTATTTCTGCGGATTTTTCATCCTCGTCTTGGTCTACGTGCTCTGGCCTTCGAACGCCAAGAAGTTCGAACGGGCCGCCCGGATGCCGCTTGAAGACAATGAGGAATAAATCCCCATGAGCAACACTACAAAAAATATCGACGCCGCCACTGGCTCAGAGATTCGTTCTCACGAATGGGACGGCATTCAGGAACTCAACACGCCGCTGCCGCGGTGGTGGTTGTGGACATTCCTGGCGACGGTCCTGTGGGCAATTGCCTATTGGGTCGTCATGCCGGCGTGGCCGATGATCGGGTCCTACACCAAGGGCGCGATCAACTGGTCGCAACGCTCGAACGTCGACGCGGAAATGAAAGCCACGGCCGCGGCACGCTTACCGCTCGGCAACCGGCTCGTGGCTGCGAAGCCCGGCGATATCGAAGCTGATCCTCAACTTTTGGAGTTTGCCCTCGCCAGCGGGCGCGCCTTGTTTAAAGACAACTGCGCCCCCTGCCACGGTGCCGGTGCGCAAGGTGCGGTCGGCTACCCCAATTTGAACGATGATGATTGGCTGTGGGGCGGCTCGCTGTCCGAGATCGAGGAAACGATCACTTACGGCGTGCGCAACACCAACGACAAGAGCCGGTTCAGCGAAATGCCCGCCTTTGTGAAATTGGGTACGCTAAACCGTATGCAGGCCGCCGATGTTGTGGAGTATGTGGAATCGCTGTCGGGCCGGCAGCACAGTGCCGATGCAGCCAAACGTGGCGGGGCGCTGTTCGCCGAGAACTGCGCGTCTTGCCACGGCGAAACCGGACACGGTGACCGCACACAAGGCGCACCGAACCTGACCGATCAGATTTGGCTGCACGGCGGCACGCGCATTGCACTGACGACCACGATTTCCAACGCCCGCAATGGCTCGATGCCCGCGTGGGGTGAGCGCCTAAAGCCGGCCGAAGTTCGTGCGCTGGCGGTTTATGTTCATAGTCTTGGCGGTGGCGAACCAGAGCACGTCGCCGATGCCAGCGCCAAGCCCTAAGCTCTAAGCTCTAAGCTCTAAGCTCTAAGCTCTAAGCTCTAAGCTGCCACCATAACGGAGGTCTCATCGTGGACACTCTGACGACTTCGCCCCAAGCAGATTCGACCTCACACGGCGTTGAGACCGTTGCGGTCGAACCCGTCAATGCGGCGCGGTTGCGGTCACTTTTCAAAAAGCGTGAAAAGATCCACCCGAAACGGGTGAACGGCAAATTCCGCATGGCCAAGTGGGCGATGATGGCGATTACGCTCACGATCTATTACGTCACCCCGTGGCTGCGGTGGGACCGCGGGCCTAGCGCGCCGGATCAGGCGGTCTTGATCGACTTCCCAGGTCGGCGGTTCTATTTCTTCTTCATCGAAATTT
>JAEUKL010000163.1 GCA_016793005.1 Rhodospirillaceae bacterium
ACAGGGATCAGATAGCTGCCGCCGTACTCGACTTCCTTGCGCTCTAAGGCCGCCGCGAAATCAGCTTCGGTAATCTTGCCCAGAACTTGCAAGTAGCGCATGCGCACCGCGCGCGCGGCCGAGTTCACCTGCCCGCCGGCATCATTGAGGTAATATTCTTTGGTCACGGCAAAGCCGGCCTTGGCCAGCACACGCGCCAGCGCATCACCCACCACAGCACCACGCGCATGGCCCACGTGCATGGGGCCTGTCGGATTAGCAGAGACGTACTCAACGTTGATCTTGCTGCCTGCGCCGACCGTACCCTCGCCGAACACGGTGCCCACGGTCAGCACATGGCGCAGGCCATCGGTCCAGATGGCTGGATCAAGCTTCAAGTTGATGAACCCCGGGCCCGCAATGCTGACATCGGTCACACCCGGCAATTTCTTCAAGGGCTCCAGCAAAAGATTCGCCAACTCGCGCGGGTTCTTGCCGGCAGGCTTGCTCAAGACCATCGCAACGTTTGTCGCGATATCGCCGTGGGCTGCTTCGCGCGGCAGTTCGGCGGCGACTTTCGAAAGATCAAGGCCAGCGGGCAGCGCACCTGCTGTCGCCAGGTCGGTCACGATGCCGGCGATCCGGTCTTTGTAGAGATTGAAAATGTTCATGAGATGTCAGGCGTTCTCTTCAAGCGTCGCCAACCAGGCGATCGAATTCTTCTTGGGCAAAACGGTCGGTCATACCGGCGATATAGTCCGCCACCCGCCGTGCGGTCTTTAACGTATCGGCGTCGTCCAGCCCGCGCCGCCATTCCAGAGGCATCAGGGCCGGTTCCGCCATCAGGGTATTAAACAGACCGCGCACCACCTTTTGGGCTTGCAGGGTCATCCGGTTCACTTCGGCGTGGCGGTACATATTCGCGAATAGGAACTCCTTCAAGGCTTTATCTTTGGTCGCCATATCCTCTGAAAAACCGCACAATTGCTGGCCTAACCCCCGGACATCGTCGGTCGTTTGGGGCTTTAAGGCCGCAAACCGGCGATGAGATTCGGTAAATACGTCGTCCACCATACTGCCGATGAGCGCCCGGGTGGCCTCATGCACCCACACACCGCGGTCTAAACCGGGGGCCTGAGCCTCGATTTTCTTGAAGATCTCGAACACAAACGGCACTGCTTCCAGATCTTCAATCTGGAACAAGCCGGCGCGCAAGCCGTCCTCAATGTCGTGGGTGTTGTAGGCAATGTCGTCGGAGATCGCGGCAATCTGGGCCTCGGCGCTGGGCCACGTGCTCAGTTCCAGGTCCTGAATTTTGTTGTACTCGGCAATGGCCAGCGGCAGCGGCTTGGCGTTGGCATGCCCCAACAGTGGGCCGTTGTGTTTCACCAAACCTTCCAGCGTGTCCCAGGTCAGGTTCAGGCCATCGAACGCGATATAGCGCTTCTCCAACTTGGTCACGAGCCGCAGCGACTGCGCGTTGTGGTCAAAGCCGTTGTAGTCAGCCATGCACAGGCGCAATTCGTCTTCACCCGCATGGCCAAAGCACGTGTGACCCATATCGTGGGCAAGCGCGAGTGTCTCGGCCATGTCTTCGTTCAGCCCTAAGAAGCGGCTGATGGAACGCGCGATCTGCGCCACTTCCAAGCTATGCGTCAGGCGTGTGCGGTGATGGTCGCCGCCGCCGTCATAGTCGTATACGAATACTTGCGTCTTATGCTTCAGACGACGGAACGCCCCGCAGTGGATGATCCGGTCGCGGTCGCGCTGATAGGCCGTGCGCGTGCGCGGTTCAGGCTCGGCATAAAGCCGCCCGCGCGTTTTGTCCGGGTCGCACGCCACCACGGCCATGCTGTTGCGCAAGGAGCGTAACTGCTCGGTTTTGCTGTTGGATGTTTTTGCCATACTCATGGGCCGGAACCTACCGCGCCCGCCGTATGAAGCAAGGCCCGGAATCCATGAAAAATAAGGAGAAAATGGCGATTCCAAGATATAGGACGCCGCGTTCCCTTGAAGACCCATACCTTGAAGGTGGGCCCTCGCACGACTACATTAGACGTAAGTTACCTGGGAAGCCTTCATCGCCATGAATCACGTTGCCCCCCCTACCTCTGTCTCCATGACTGCCGCTGCCGCCGCCAAGGTGGGCAAGCTGGCCGCCGGTGAAGGCAACCCCAACCTGATGCTGCGCCTGGCGGTATCGGGTGGCGGATGCTCTGGGTTCTCGTACGGCTTCAGCCTCGACGAGCACGCGACCGGCGACGACAAGGTGTTCGAATTCCATGGCGCCAAGCTGGTGGTGGATGAGACCTCGCTCGATCTTTTGGCGGGCTCCGAGATCGATTACGTGGACGACCTGATGGCGGCCTCGTTCCGCATCACAAACCCGAATGCCAAATCCACCTGCGGCTGCGGGTCCTCCTTCGCGCTTTAAGCTCCGCGCGCTCTAATTTGCGGGTTTCTTCGCTGGCGGATTAACGACCGGCCAGACATTCCCCTGGTCCCAGTTTTTGCACATCTCGCTGATGGCCGCGTAATTATTGTCGTTATCAATAACGCCGTTGCGCTGGCTCATCACCCGTTCCATTTCATCCATCAGCGGGTCCAGCTTTTCATGGAGATCTTTGATCTTTCGGTCGCTGCTCACCTGCGCGTCGGCGGTAAATCGCGGCTGCATTGAGGCAAGTTGGCGCTCCAATTCCTGACGTATGCGTGGGGCGTACTCGCGCACCGCCGTGCGGTTGATAGCCACGTGCTCGTTCTCATGATCCGTGATCACGCGGTACTCGCACGTCTGGGGCCGGTATTCGCTGGCGATGTACACATTCATTTCGCGGTAGCCGAAATCAGCCGTGATCGATTCCACATAGACGCAGTAACCACCCGGTACGGGGTTCGCGTAGGTTTTGCCCGTCAGGCCAAACCCCAACTGAGATAATGTCAGCCCGAGAGCGCGCTGATGCCGGCCCGCGACAATCTGGCCCCGCTGACGCATCACATTCTGAATGCCCGTGACATTCAGATCATTGTTGTAGGTTGTGTTTACATTCTTTGTTGTGAAATTCAGCTTCACCGGCGTGCTGTAAGGCGGGCACGCGCGCGATTGAGCGAGGGCCTGCTTCTGCAAGCCCCACAACGATATCACGAACATCAAAAAGAACAGGCCCACCCCACGCATGGTCGCACTCTAGCACAGCCTTTGCGGCCAAAAATGGGCTGGAAGATTACTTCTTCAGCAGAGAGTCTACGGTGAAGCCTTCGGTCCAGGCCCCGCCGACAACTTTCTTCACCAGCGCATCGCGCTCGCGCAGCAGTTCTTTAGCCAGTTCGCCCGTAGGGACAAAGTCATCAATGGCTTTGCGGTCCACAACACCCTTTTCTTGCAGCATGTGCTCCAGGATAGTAACGCGGTCACGCAAAATCCACAGTTCCGACATCAGTTCGGTGTTCATGCGGATCAATGTATCCAGCATCGCATCGCCCATGTAGGGCTGTTTCGGCGCATCAACCACGGCAACAAACCTTTTCTCGCGTTTAAAGCGGCTTCGAACCGCGCACGACGTACGGATACCCTTGCGCACCCAGCGTATAGGCTTCGACGTTGACGAACCCTAACTCTTTCATCACCTCGGCCCACTCCACTTCGCGGGTGACGGTGAAGAAGGGCTCGCCGCGGTGCTCGGTATCCCAGTCAAGAACCACAGCCTGCAGCGGGTGCACGGCGGCAAAGGGCGGCGGGTCAGACATGACCAGATCGCCGCCGGGTTTAAGGATACGCAGCGTTTCTTTCAGCGTGTCGATGTTCACATCAACCGGCATTTCGTGCTGGAGCGCGTACATGATAACGCCGTCGACGGAATTATTCGGCTCGCGCGTGTCTCGGGCATCGCGTTGTTTGAAATCAACTTTGATTCCCATGCGCTCGGCGGCCATATGACCCTGGCGCAGCAAGTGCGGCGACAGATCGCTGCCGACTAACTCGGCATCGGGGAACACGTTGTGCACGGCGGCCAAAGTGCCGAAACCGCCGCAGCCCGGTTCATAGATGCGGCCATAGGATTTTTTCTGGAATTGCTGGGCCACATCAATGCGCTGCTTGCGCAAGTCATCATTGGCTTCCACGGCCGCAAACCCGCCGCGCGCGAACACCAGCGGCCCGACGCCCGAGCCCATGGTGATGCCGTACAGATCATACCCTTCCCAGCCGCCCGGCATCAGATGCCATTCGGTTTCGCTATGATACGCCGGGATCGGAATGGTCGGATCCAGTTCCAATGAACCGCCAGCGGATTTGATCGGAATTTTGTAGAAGGCTTCCGCTTCCTTGCGGCGCTCCTCCGTGGCCGGGATGCCTTTCACATATACTTCTTCGGCGACGTAACGCTGCATCAACCGGTCGTAGCGGTAGACGTTGGATTTCTCGGCGACGGCTTTAGCCTTTGCAATCCGTTCCGACCACGGTTCGTTGCGCTGGGACCAGTTCTGGACCAACACCGCACCTTCCGGATCGGCATTGAACTCATCCCGCGCACGCTGGCGTACGTGGGTTGCGACGAAGTTCTGGAGTGAGCCCAAAAACTCCATGCCCGAACGTCCGCGCTGCGCAAAGCTCACCATCTTCGGCTGGCCCGCTGCGTTGACCGCTTTCTCAGGTAAAGATGCATTCGTCATCGGCAATCTCCTGCACAACACGCGTGCTTGAATGTTAGCACAATTCGAGCAAAGCCGATCATGCCCGGCCACGGAAATCCGATGCCGGCCCGCATAGCGAAACAAAAAGCCGCCTACCGGCGGCTTTTCGGCCACATCTGCAACCTTGTTAGAACAGATAATTCAGGCGGACACCGAAGGTTCGGCGGTCTTGCGGGGTCACGACGATGCCCTGGGCGGCAAACGTAAAGTCGCCTTGCACCGCAAAATCCGACGTGGCCAAAGCCCCGGCCCATTTGTCTTCGTCAAACAGGTTCCGCACAAAGGCCTCGATACGCAATGTGCCGTTGTCGACACCGGCCCGCGTATGCACCAGCATGTAACCAGGCGTGTACGACAGGTTATAGTAATCCGAATAGGCCTTGCCGAAATAAACCAGATCGCCACGCGCGAACCATGACCACTCGCCAACCAATGTATCCGTGAATGTCGTCGAAGCGTTCCCCATCCATTTCGGATAGCGCGGCTGTGTCTTGCCTGCATAGTTCGTGGCCGCCTGAATCACGCGCGGGTCGGTGCTGATCGTCCCCTGCGTACCGCGCGGCGGGTTCAACACATCGGTTTCAAGCGTGCCGGTGGCCAGTAATGAGGTGTATTTGTTTTTGGCGTAGCTGAGATTGCCGCCAAGGTCCCAATGCTGATTGACAGCATAAGCCGCTTCCAGCTCAGCGCCGTGGAACTTCGCACTGCCCGAGGTAAACACCGCCAGCGTGTTGGCAAATAATTTGGGGATACGGTCGCGGCGGGCCGGGTCGTCATCATCGCGCACATAGGTGATGTTCAAGGGCGACGGCAGGTTCTTCCACTTGTAGGCATAGCCCGTCAGGTTGACGCGGCCTGCTCCGTTATCAAACGTCTGCTTCAGCCCGACTTCACCGGCATCCAGGTATTGCGACTTCGTAGAGGGAATCAGCGTGCCACCCGGCGACTGTGCGGCGATCTGCGTGCATTCCGACGCCGTTGAAGGCAAGCCAGTCAACGGGTTGGTGTAAGGCACGGTAAATGTGTCGCTGGAACAAATCGCCACCAGCCCGTTGATCACCCCCGGTAGCGTACCGCGCGAAGCTTGTGCGTAAATCGTCGTGGTGTCGGTCGGCTTGTAGGTCAGAATGACACGCGGCGTTTTCTGATCGTAGGTTTCCGACAAAGCCTGGAATGTCGCGCCCACATTTTGCGTATTGGTCCGCTTGTCTTGCATGTACCGGAACTCAAGATCGAGCGTCAGACGTTCCGCAATATCATAC
>JAEUKL010000170.1 GCA_016793005.1 Rhodospirillaceae bacterium
CCCCACAATTGAACCATCAGGCGAGATCATCACCGAAACATTGCTGGTGGATATCGACGAACAGGTCCGTAAAGAGAAGTGGTTGGCTGCTGTCGTGACAGCATTGGACTCCAGTCAGGATTCCATTGTTATCGAAGGCCAAGATCGCAAAGTGATCTATGCGAACAGAGCGGCCAATGAGGGTGTGCGCGGAGAGGGGCGTCTTTTAGTAGGTAATTACTTGCATGAAGTCTTTACTGACACCGAGCCTGGCGGCAGGCACCTCTACCGTCGCATTCGCAAGTCGATCACAAAGTATGGTCACTGGCGTGACACAGTCGTGTACCGCAACAAAGCCGGCGTCGCGACCACCCACGATATGCGAGTGGCGGAAATTCCTGGCGGCGGATTGCTCTATGCCACCACCGATGTAACGGACGTTAAGGCGAGAATCGCTCGTGAAGCTGATCTACAACTTCAACTCGCCGAAACGCAAAAATTGGAGTCACTGGGCCGTTTGGCCGGGGGCGTGGCGCACGATTTCAATAACATTCTGGCGGCAACGCGTGCATTCGCAGATCTTATTGTCGGTGAGACACCTGCGGGATCCCGCCCCAACACCTATGCAAGCCGAATTGTGACGGCTTGCCAGCGGGCTGCCAACCTTGTGGGCCAAATCCTAACGTTCTCGCGTGCGCAGGATGCCGTACGGGAGCCAGTCAGTTTGGCGGATGTTATTTCTGAGGCTGAAACCATCCTCAGAGGGCGCTTACCAGCTAACACAACACTTCAGGTTCCGTCTGCGCCTCAAGGGCTATCGATCTGGGCCAACGAAGGGCAAGTTGTGCAAATTATTTTGAACCTTGCGATCAATGCCAGCGATGCGTTGAACGGTGAACTCGGCAAGGTCGCGTTAACGACGGGCCTGACCCGCATCAAAGTTGGCCGCCCGCTATTCACCAAAGGCTTAAACAGATCGGACCTGGCGGATTCATTTTTTTATGCCTCGGCTGCGCTTCGCCCCGGAACTGACTATGTATGTCTGACATGCAGGGATAACGGGACGGGGATTCCTGCTGACATTGCGCTGAAAATTTTCGATCCCTTTTTTACGACTAAGCAAAAACGCAGTGGCTCCGGCTTAGGGTTAGCGGTCGTGAATAGTATCGTTGCAGCCAACAACGGTGTGATTACGGTTCGCAGTCGAGTTGGTGTCGGGACGACTTTTGACATTTATTGGCCGGTCTACGTCAGCGACAAAGCTGATATGAGCAGTCAACTCCCAGCATCGACCAATGATCTTCGGGCGTTGAACGGTACGGAGCGCATACTAATTGTGGACGATGAAGAAGATGTGGCTGATGCGCTCTCCATTGCACTCGGTCAGATCGGGTATCGCACCACGGTTAGCTATTCGTCCACGCAAGCCCTGAAGTTGTTCTTAAGCTATCCGCTGGGCTGGGATGTCGTGATCAGCGATCAGATCATGCCGGATTTGCGTGGGCTTGATCTCATTCAGCGCATGAAAGCAGCCAACCCGAGGCTGAAAGCGATTCTGTGCACTGGCTATAGCGATAAATCTGGTGAGGACGGGGCTTTGATGCGTGGCGCGGATTTATTCTTCATGAAACCGGCTCCTGCCACAGCGCTTGCTGCGGGCATTCGGCAGCTCTTGGATAAGACATCATAGCAACAAAAGCATCGGCCTTGGCGGGCGTCTGCCGCGTTAATGCTCGGAACGATGATAAGTCGCTCGCAGGTTTGTGAGGTCAGAGCTCGCCTGATTTGGCTGCGCTGTCTGAGCGTTGCGCAGCATTGGCAAGGGTGTTGCCCATTCATCAAATCCATATGCCACAAGGGTGAAATGACCTTCGCTTGCACCACGACAATCAAGCAAAATCATCTATTTCCGAGGTGTTGCAACGACACCACACTTTAAAAGTGTTCTTAAAAAGCAAGCCTTGAACCGTTGCAGGCGAAAAAAGCGCTACTTACACTTTACCCCTGTCACAAATCCTTAAAAACAAAAACGGGGTTCTGAGAAAATGACATTGCAATCGTCATTATATAAGTCGCTTCGCAAATCCACTCTTATGGCTGCAACAGCCATCACCACCTACACGCTCATTTCTCCGGCGCTGGCTCAACAGCAAGCTGCCAACCTGACTGAAGAAATCATCGTGACTGGTACGCGCCGTCCCGACCGAACCGTCTCTGACTCTCCGGTGCCGATCGACGTTGTCTCGGCCGAGGAATTGGTGCGTAACGGCTCTGGCGAAGTGAACCAGATGCTCAACAGTCTGGTGCCGTCGTACAACTTTCCGAAAACCAGCATCACCGACGGGACAGACCATATTCGCCCGGCCACGCTGCGCGGCCTGTCGCCTGACCAGACATTGGTCTTGATCAACGGCAAACGCCGCCATCAATCTTCATTGTTGAACCTGAACGGGTCCGTCGGCCGCGGGTCGACGGGTGCAGATTTGAACGCTATTCCGGCGGCGTCCATTCAGCGGGTTGAAATTCTGCGTGACGGTGCTGCCGCTCAGTACGGTTCAGATGCCATTGCCGGCGTTATCAACATCATCCTGAAGGATGCCAGTGAAGGTGGATCACTGTCGGGCACGATTGGCCAACACTACGAAGGTGACGGCGAACTGTACCACGTGCAAGGCAACTCAGGGATCGCTCTGGGCGAAGATGGCGCATTGAACCTGACGGCTGAATACCGCCATCGCGGTTTCACTAACCGTCAGGGCCCGGATACCCGCCAGCAGTACAACAACTTGGCTTCTGGTGCGCCTGATCCGCGCGAAGCCACGATTGACCGTACCAATAACCTTCGCTACGGCGATGGCCGTGTTGAAGACATCAACGTCGTCTACAACATGAACCTGCCGGTCGCCGACAACGTCGAGATTTACTCATTCGGTAACTACAGCCACCGCGACGGCAAGGCCGGGGCCACGTGGCGCCGCCCGCGCGACAACAACAATATCCGTTCGGTCTATCCGAACGGCTTCCTGCCGTACATCACGTCCAGCATCGATGATGCATCGGTTGCGGCCGGTGTGAAAGGCGACGGCGATCTCCGTTGGGATGGGAGCGTCGTATACGGCTATAACAATTTCCCATTCAGTGTCGAAAACACTTTGAATGCGACTTATGGCCCCCAAAGCCCGACGTCGTTTTACGCCGGTAAGCTGAACTTCCAACAGTTCGTTGCGAACTTGGATTTCGGCACTGATGTTGAAACAGGTTGGGGCAGCCCCTTAAGCGTTGCCTGGGGTTTGGAATGGAAGCATGAGAGTTACGAAATCGGTGCAGGCGACCGCGCGTCGTGGGCCGATGGCGGGCTTTGCAACCTGAACGAAGCAGGCCGTGAAACCAATACGGCTCTGTGTGCGCCTGGTGCTCAAGGCTTCCCGGGTTTCCGACCGACGGATGAATCCGATGTGGGCCGTAACTCTAAATCGGCTTATGTCGACCTTGAAACCAACGTGACCGAGCAACTGCTGTTGTCTGTTGCAGGCCGCTATGAAGACTACTCTGACTTTGGCGATACGGTTTCAGGCAAGGCTGCCTTCAAATTCGATTTTACGGATTCATTCGGCCTGCGTGGCGCCATATCGAACGGTTTCCGCGCTCCGTCGCTGCAGCAGTCGTACTTTACGTCGACCGCGACCAACTTCATCGGCGGCGTGCCGTTTGAAATTCGCACTTTCCAGACGACCAGCCCGATTGCCACCCTCCTGGGTGCTGAACCGCTGAAGGCTGAGAAGTCCACCAACTACAGCTTGGGCTTTACGGCCAAGCCGGCGGACGGCTTTAACATCACGGTGGACGCCTACCGCATCAAGATCAAGGACCGCATTGTGCTGTCTGAAAACTTGACCGGTACAGCGGTGCAGAACTTCCTAACATCGCGCGGATTCCCGGGTGTAACGGGTGGGCGCTTCTTCACCAACGCGATCGACACGCGCACGAAGGGCATCGACATCATCGCCAACTACAACACGCCTGTGGGTGATGGTGATTTGGGCCTGACGGCGGGTGTGAACTTCAATGACACGAACGTCCTGAGTGTGAAGCCCAATCCGCCGACCCTGACGGCGCTGGGCCTGCAGCTCAACCGTTTCGCTCGTGTTGAAGAAGGTCGCTTCACCGTAGCCCAACCGAAGAACAAGCTGAACCTGGGCATCAACTACAGCATCGACGCTTTAAGTTTGAACTTGCGCGGCAATCGCTACGGCAAGTTCACGTCGCGTAACGCCAACGCTGCTTTGGACCAGACCTTCGGTTCTGAGTGGGTGATGGATGCCGAGATCGGTTATAACGTCACGGAAAGCATTAATATCGCAATTGGCGCGAACAACCTGTTCGACGAGTATCCGGACACCGTGATTCCGGGCGCCAATCCGAACGGATTTGCGCAGTACTCGAACTTCACGCCGTTTGGCTTTAACGGCGGCTTCTATTACGCACGCACGACCTTCAAATGGTAAGCGTCGCGATATAGCCCGACTTTAAGAGGGGGAACTAGGAAGGCCCGCAAGCGTTAAAGCTTGCGGGCCTTTTTCTTTTTTGGCCAGCAGCAACCATGCATCCGCGTATAGTTACTGCTTTGCTCTTGCGTTGTGGTTGGTCCACCGAGCGGACTAGTTGCGTTATCGCCTATGCGAACCGCCTTAAACGCCTCAGCATCCTCTTGCTTCGAATGTTGAAAGAAGCAGCGTACACCAGGGGCACGGTGTGCGCGGAGCGTGTTTAAAGTTGGGGGAAGCATCACATGACACGATTGCGTTCACGTTTGGCTGTGCTGCTGGCTGCGACAACCGCGATTCCGGTTTTGCCGCAGGTTGCCAGTGCACAGGAAACAAGTTTTATCGAGGAAATTACGGTTACAGCCCGTAAGCGTAACGAAAGCATTTACGAAATTCCGGTGTCGGTTTCGGCGTTTGGCCAGGATCAACTGGACAGCGCTGGTATCGTGAACCCTGAAGACCTTGCCGATTACACGGCCGGTTTTGATTTCGTAACCAACACTGGCACGCAAGGGCGCACCAGCCCCGACATCCGATTCCGCGGCCAAGTACAACAGGTGAACACTCCGTCGACGCAGATCGGGGCGATCTTCTGGGACGGCAGTTACATGGGGGCCGGCTCGGGTTTCGTGCCCTTCGGCGACCTTGAACGTGTTGAAGTCATCAAAGGGCCGCAGACCGCGTACTTTGGGCGCAATACGTTCTCGGGGGCGATCAATTACATTCCCAAACTCCCTGGCGATATCTGGGAAGGCAAGGCCGAGTTGGGCTATTCGCCGTCGCAGTTTGACGACCTGAAAATCGCCGGTGCCATCGGTGGGCCGATCACAGACAAAGTGGGTATGCGCATTTACGCTGCGTACGACAAACAGGGCGGTGACTTTAAGTACGGCGACGGTACGCCTTTGGGCCGCACGGTTGATAAATCCACCAGCGGTACGCTGACTGTTAACCCGACGGATGATTTGCGCTTTAAACTCACGGGTTATTACACCAACGCCCAAGATACCGGCGGAACAGCGGGTGTGCCCGCAACAACACCGGCCGGGCAGTGTCGTCAGATTGTCAGCGGCAACTACGTGAACGTGGTCACGAAGCAAACCACTCCGTTTACACGTGACCTATCGACTCTGACCATCGCGACCTTCTGCGGTACAATTCCGCGCGGCGATAATCTTGTTACGCCGGTTGTGCGAGTGCCGACGATTGCGAACGTGCAGGCGGGCGCAACATCTGCCGCTACGGCGGCTTTGTTATTGCCGGTGACGACCTTAAATCCGTTCCTGGCGAAATACAGCTTGGTCCAGGAGCCCTATAAAGGCGGCTTCGGGGGCAACCACCGTACATATCGCTTGCAGGGTGGTATGGAGTACGACCTGCCGGGCGATCATACGTTTGAATTCACCGCATCACGCGCGGCTACAGGCACCACCAACATCCTTGATCAGTTGTATGGCAATGGCGTTGGGACAGGGGCTTCGGTGGGACAGCGCGTTGTCGCACCGTCGGGCACAATCCGGTACATCCGTGAAACCTACGTCGAAGGCCGTGTGACCTCTGGCCAGGAACAGCCGCTTCGTTACTTGTTTGGCGCCAGCCAATATGGCCAGCGGTTCCGCCAAGGGTCGTCGCCAGCCATCAACACGCTCGATTTCCAGAACAACCATACACTGGGGATTTTCGGTTCAGTTGACTATGATCTGACAGATCAACTGACGGCGTCGGCTGAAGCGCGGTATGCGTATGAAAAATCGAAAGTGCTGATCAACGGTAACCCGGCCATCGCATGTGGTGCGGTTACTGTCT
>JAEUKL010000198.1 GCA_016793005.1 Rhodospirillaceae bacterium
ATCTCATCGACAGACTTAGTCGCGATAATTCCCGTTTTCGGGCGGCGCGCGATGTCGCCCGCATCCTGCCCGGCCTTGCGGTCGGAATACACATAGAGCCCCGCTAGCTCCAAATCAGGGTGGTCAATGATCGCCCGCAAGCACGTTTTACCGATGGAACCGGTCGCCCACTGAATTACGCGATACGCCATATGATTTACCTACTGTTTTGGCGCGCGCAGGCGCCCCCATTGCACCAACGAGCCGCCATCGATGACCAGCGTATCACCGGTAATCCACGACGCATCGTCGCTGGCCAAGAATCGGCAGGCCTTAGCGATATCTTCCGATTTACCGAACCGCGCCATCGGCAGCTTGGCCGCCATGTTGGGCCCGCCCGCGGCAACAAAATCAGCGGTCGCATCGGTTTCAATGATGCCGGGAGCAATGGCATTTACACGCACCTTGGGGCCCAGTTCAGCCGCCATAATGCGGGTCATGTGCAGCAGTGCGGCCTTGGCGATGCTGTAGGCCCCCATGCCTGTCTGCAACGTAATGCCGCCTAAGGAAGAAATGTTGATGATGGAACCACCATGCGCACTCATGGATTTGTGCCACACAGCCTTTGCCCACAAATGCGGCCCCAGCAAATTAAAGCGCCAGGTATCTTCCATTTGTTGCGGTTCAAGGCTGAGTAGCGGCCCGTTGTGCAGCGGCCCGCCTGCGTTGTTCACCAGAATGTCGATGCGCCCAAAACGCGCCATGACGGCGTCGATGGTCGCGGTGACATGCGTAGCGTCCGCCGCGTCGCCCACGGCAGCCATTGCCGTACCGCCGATGCTTTTAACTGCGGTATTCAGCGCTTTCGGATCGCGGCCCGTCACGCACACATGCGCACCGCACGCTGCCAGTTCTGCCGCGCACGCCAAACCGATCCCGCGTGAGCCGCCGGTAACAATGGCTACGCGTTCTTTCAACGTTGCGCTGGAACCAGCAGCAGTCATGTCGCGCCCTCCACACGTCACGGCTTATCTTGCGGTAACACGGCGAATCTGAATTAGTCAATAATCTTGATTATTTTGCGAACGCGCCATGAGCGCTTACCGCACCTGCGAACACAAACTTACCTCCGCTTCAGTTCCTGCACACAAGTTGCGTATTTAGGGTTGTCGATGGACATTTTACCCATGGCGGTCTGCAACAAGTGCGCGGTCACATAGGGGTCTTTGTAGCTGCGTTTGCGATCACGGATGTGTGCGCACAACATTGCATTGAGTTCATCGCGTGTTCCGACCGCCCCCAGCAGCGTCATCAGACGTTCCTGCTCGGCCGCATCCAACGCCGGGCCCAGCGCGATCTCGCGGCCCAGAATAGCCAACGCATTCTGCGCCACACGCAAGTGATAAGCGTCGGCCCCTGCAAGCTTGGGCAGCACATCGTCTTTCAAGAACCCTTGGACAGCGTCCAGGAGTTCAACGCTGGTCGGACGATTGTCGGGCATGGCTTAAGCCTCCCTCATCAGCACGAGCAAGTCCAACTCGGTTTCGGAAGTGCGCCGCCCGATGGAGGCGCGCTCGACCGAGCGCACATCGCCGTTGATATGTTGGAACGCAAAAAAGAGGCATACGAGCCCCCACTTTAGAGTGCCCAGAATTTGCCAGAACTTCAGGCTGTCGGTGTTGATGGCCTTGCCGTTCGCTATTTTGTAGGCCGCAAATGCATCGACCATGCGGCCAAAACCACCGACGTCATTGGCCAACTGCCCATAGCGCCACGACGGTACCGATAACCAGCCAAAATCTTCCATCGGATCGCCGATGTGCGCCATTTCCCAATCCAGTACGGCACGAATGCCTTCGGGCCCGACAATGAGATTGCCCAGGCGGAAGTCACCATGGACCAGAGTCTCTACAGGCAGCGTCGGCACATGATCGGACAACCATTGCAGCGCCAACTCGAACACCGGCAGATCAACGCCGCATTTACGATAGATGGACTCCATCGCCTTCAAACTGTCTGCACCCGTACGGCGCGGTAGTGGCGGCAGGGTCGCCATATCAACATTATGGATGCAGGCCAGGATTTTACCGCACTGCTGCGTCATCACGCTGCGCGCTGTGGCAAACTCCGCGCCTTTTAGAATGCGTGGGCCCAACGTCTCGCCTTCAATGCGCTGCATGGCATAGCCATTGCCAAGACCGTCCGTATCATCAAGGACGAACGCAACCTCAGCCACCGGCACCTTGCTGTCATAGGCGGTCTTCTGCACTGCGGCTTGTAGCGCCCGGTCCAGGCTTGCTTCGAACTGCTGCGCGCCCGCCATGCGTTGCATAATCAAAGGGCGGCTTTGAGCACCCACAATGACATCAAAGCTGCACGTTTCCGCAGAGGCCCCGCCGGACAGTGCTTTTAAGTCCGCCACAGCCGCGGCCGCCCCAAAGCGACGCTGCACCGCTGTAGTAAGCCGCTGAAGGAGCGCGTCCGGTTCCAAGGGTGTTAATTCCCCAAAGAGAGCCCGCCATCAATTGTGATGACCGAGCCGCTCATGTACGCAGAGGCATCGCTGACCAGCAAAAGCATAGGCGCCGTTAAGTCGTCAACCGTACCGACACGGCGCATGGGGATGGTTTGCAGAATCTTCTGACCATGCGACGTGGTGAAAAAACCATCGGCCATGTCGGTCGCGATGTAGCCGGGCGCCAAACTATTCACCCGAATACCGTGCTTCATCCATTCCGAGGCCAACACACGCGTGAGATGAATAAGTCCCGCCTTCGAGGCCGCATAGGGCGCCGTACCTTTTTGAGTCATCAGGCCCAGCACGGAAGCCACGTTAAGAACGGCGCCTGGCGCTTTGGCTGCAATCAATCGCTTCGCAATCTCACGCGCGCACAGCCACGAACCGCGCAAGTTCGTCTCAAGAACGGCATCCCATTCTTCTTCGGGCATATCAACGGCCGATTTCGTGCCGATAATTCCTGCATTGTTCACCAGGATATCAATTAACCCTACGGCTTGCTCGGCCGCATCAACGCCTGCGACAATACTTTTACCGTTCGACACATCCATTTCGACAACCGCAACGGTTCCGCCTGCGCTGCGAATGGCCGCTGCCGTGTCATCCAATTTATCTTTGCGTCGGGCAGCAATCACCACCGTTGCGCCATGCTGAGCCAGTACTTTTGCAAAGTGCTTGCCGATGCCGGAACTGGCACCCGTGATCAATGCACGTCGGCCCTTAAGATTGAACATCGTGCTTCCTCATTGCCCTAGCGCTTCGCTGCCCCTGCATGAATCAAAGCTTCAATATCGTTAGACGACCAACCGTAGCTTTTCAGCACATCAACGGTGTTTTCACCGGATGCGCCGGGCGGCCCCTGCACTGTGCTTGGCGTACGGCTGAAACGGGGTGCGGGTGCAGGCTGCGCAAATCCGCCTGAAACCACGAATGCATCACGTTCGATTGCTTGCTCTGCCGTCGCGGCTTCTTCCAGCGTCAGCACGGGCGCAACACAGGCATCGGTGCCGGCAAAAATCTTGCTCCAGTCGTCGCGCGACTTTGTGCGGAACACAGCTTCGAGTTTTTGCCTGTATGTGGGCCAGTGTTTTGGATTCTCGCGCTCCGGAAAATCCGATGCATCCAGCCCCACGCCTTTCAGCAGTTCGGCAAAGAACTTCGGCTCCAGCGCACCCACCGACATGTATTTGCCGTCCGCGGTTTCATACGTGTCGTAATAGAAGCAGCCGGAGTCGAGGATATTGGTGCCGCGCTTGGTGCTCCACAGCCCCATCGCCATCAAACCATACAGTACCGATTGCAGTTGAGCTGCGCCATCAATCATGGCGGCATCAATCACCTGGCCTTTGCCCGAACGCGATGCCTCAACCAACGCCGCCAACACACCGACGGCCAGCAGCATGCCGCCACCGCCGTAGTCTCCCACAAGGTTGACGGGCGGCACCGGGCGCGCGTCTTTATGCCCGATGCCGTGCAACACGCCGGCGATTGCAAGATAGT
>JAEUKL010000217.1 GCA_016793005.1 Rhodospirillaceae bacterium
CGCATATCGCGGTTGGTCAAAATGCCCACCAACTTGCCCGAGCCGCGTTCCACCACCGGAATCCCGGAAATGCGGTACTGCTCGCGAATACGCAAGGCATCGGCCAGTGTTTGGTCAGGGTGAATCGTGATGGGATTGACCACCATGCCCGATTCAAACTTCTTTACGCGGCGCACTTCCTGCGCCTGCAACTCGATACTGAGGTTTTTGTGCAGCACGCCGATGCCGCCCACCTGGGCCATGGCGATGGCGAGCGCTGATTCGGTGACGGTGTCCATGGCCGCCGAGATCAGCGGGATGTTCAAAGACACGGTTTTGGTGAACTGGGTCGCCGTATTGGCGTGGGCAGGAAGGACCGAGGAGGCCGCGGGCACAAGAAGGACGTCGTCAAACGTCAGGGCTTCGGCGATCTCCATTGGCACCTCTTTTATGGTTGGTCGCATTCACCACGCCAAGTGGAAGACCACTTCTCGGGGAATGCTCCCTCTTTGGTCGCATTCGCCAAGGTTGGGAAACCAAAGTTGGGAATACGCCCTAAATCCAGGGTGCGCGGGCTTATGACATGGTTTTTTGGGCGGGGCAACCCGGCAGATAAGCAGGCCCAATATGCAGCTTTGCTAGCCCTTAAAGCCTGTCGCCAGCAGGTAAATTTCAGCCGAATCCTTGCGGCTGGCCGCGGGTTTGGCGTGTTTGGCGGCCGCGCATTTGGTTTTGATCTGCTTTAAAAGCTCGCCCTCGGTGCCGCCCTGGAACACCTTGCAGACGAACACGCCGCCGGGGGCCAGCACTTCTTCGGCAAAGGCCCAGGCCAGTTCGGCCAGCGCCATGATGCGCAAATGGTCCGTTCCGGGGTGCCCCGTGGCCGGGGCCGCCATGTCACTTAAAACCACGTCGGCCTTCGATCCACCCAGAGCGTTCTTCAGCACCTCGGGCGCTTTATCCAGCGTGAAATCCATGGTCAGGCAGGTGGCGCCCGGCACGGCATCCCACGGGTTGATGTCGATGCCCACCACAAGCCCCTTGGTTTTTTCAGGCTTCACGCGCTGCACCGCCACTTGCGTCCAGCCGCCGGGAGCCGCACCCAAATCGACGACCTTCTGGCCGGGTTTCAGAAAATGAAATTTATCATCCAGCTCGATCAGCTTGTACGCCGCGCGGCTGCGATATCCTTCGGCTTTCGCGCGATGCACATAAGGATCGTTCAACTGGCGTTGCAGCCAGCGCTGCGAGGACACGGTTCGGCCGCGCGCGGTTTTCACCTGCACTTTGGCGCCGCGGCTCTCCATGCTGCGCCCGCTTGAACCTTTTTTCTTATCGCCGCCTTTGGATTTGGAAGATTTCATCAACGCCAACTTTGTCTCTGTTGGCACGCGTTATACAGCACATACTGCCGATTGCACACGCGACCTTGCGGGGTGAATCATGTCCATCAACAGCCCTTCGCGCAAACCCCGGTCAGCCACCCGCAGTTTGCCCACGGGCCACATGGCGCAAATCGCTTCCAGGATCGCGCAACCCGCCAGCACTAAATCCGCGCGCTGCCAACCGATACAGGGCTCGGCCGCGCGCTGATGCAGCGACATTTTGCACAACGAATGGCTTTTGCTCAGCAGTGTTTCAAAATCAAGGGTGATACCGTCAACGGCCGTGCGGTCGTAGCGCTGCAAACCCAACGACAAACCACCCAGCGTGGTGACGGTTCCCGAGGTGCCGATCATCTGGATCTGGCTTTGGTCAATCAGGTTGCGCAGATCGTGCTTGTCTTCAAAGGGTTCCAAAAGCTTCGTGGCATGGCCTGCGACTTCTTTGTAGGTCCGTTCGCACAGGTCACCGCCGCCGCAATCTTCCGCCACGGTCACGACCCCCATGGGCAGCGAGATGCAATCCACCACCGCCAGCGAACCGTCGGCTTGCACCTTTACATACAGCACTTCGGTGGACCCGCCGCCGATATCGAACAGCAGGGCTTGCGGAACATCGCGGTTCAAAAGGGCCGCACAGCCTTTAAGAGCCAGCGTGGCTTCTTCCTGCGCTGAGATGATTTCAAGATTCACGCCGGTTTCGCGCGTGACACGGTCCAGGAACTCATCGCAGTTGGTGGCGCGGCGGCAGGCTTCGGTGGCCACATGACGCGAGACGGTCACATGGCGTTTGTTCATTTTATCGGAGCAGCGCTTGAGCGCTTCGACCGTGCGGTCCATGGCTTCGTTGGACAGGCGGCCCGAACGGCTTAAGCCTTCGCCGAGCCGCGTGACGCGCGAGAATGAATCGAGCACAAAAAAATCGCCACCGTTGGGCCTGGCGATCAGCATGCGGCAATTATTGGTGCCAAGATCAAGCGCCGCGAACACGGGTTGCGACCGCTCTTGATTCGACCGTTCAGCGCCGTGGCCACGAACGGGCACGGCCCCTTCGCAAGCGGCTAAGTTCTCCGGCGCATTCTCGCCGGACCAGCGACCATGATTCATGGTCGACCTTCCTTGTTTCGCCGTCGCGCTGGCGGCTCGATGTGTGCGGCGCCGCGCGGGCTAAAAGCTTTTTCCCACGGCCATGCTAAC
Source organism: Rhodospirillaceae bacterium (assembly GCA_016793005.1). Classification (GTDB taxonomy): domain Bacteria; phylum Pseudomonadota; class Alphaproteobacteria; order Rhodospirillales; family Rhodospirillaceae. The sequence goes on from JAEUKL010000217.1 coordinate 2,559, forward strand.
GGCTTCCCCTGCACAGGTGAAGCATTTCAGCAGATTTTACGGGGCTTTTCAGAGGTTTGGCCGGCCACCGGCGCGGGCACATCCACCTACATATATATATAGTGGGCGGGGGCCTCAAATTAAGTCGAGGGCTTGCCTTGGGGTGGCTGACTTGGCGCAACGGCAGGTTGCTTGGGGCCTTCTTTCACAAAGCGCCAGGCCTGAAACACGATGAAGGCCAACAGCACCACCAGCACGCCGTACATGGCGCGGAACCCGAAGTTCTGCGTGAGCGCACCGGCCAATAGCGTCCCCACAATACGCCCACTCAGTTGGGTCGAGGTTGTGACGCCCTGGATCACGCCCGCGTAGCCTTCAGGCGCGTGGCGCGAAATGACCGAGGCCAGCACCGTGCCCCACAACGGGGCCGAGAACGACACCATCCACAACAGCCCGAACGCATACTGCGAGCCGGCAAAGATGATGAACAAACAGATGCACACAAGGTCAGTGCACGATGCGATCAGTACTGTTTTTTCATCGCCAAAGCGTTTGGTGAAGAAACCAACCAGACCAAAGCTTGTCACCAGGAACCCGAGGCTGAGCAGTGAATAGAAATAGCTGGTCTGGCTGGCTGACCAGCCCACCGACATGCCCCAGAACGGATACAGCAATTGCTCGGAATTGAACTTGAAGCCCGAGGCAAAAATCATCGCCGTCAGAATCAACAACGCCGGCGTTTTGAAAATGGCGCGGAAATCCGCTTTTGGTTTCGGCTTACCGGGGCCTGCGGTTGCGGCGGGATCTTTCTTGGCGTCCCTCATGAAAATTAGCACAACCAAGCCTGCCAGCAGCGAAAGCCCGCCCGCGACCATACATGGTAAAAAGTGATCGAAATCACCGCCGGTCGCGCCCGACATGAAAAAGCCACCCAACGACGGGCCGATGGCCAAGCCCGCACCCATAGAGCCGAACACATAGCCCATGCCCTTGGCGCGCTCTTTGGGCGGCGTATTGTCGGCGATGAACGCCAAAGCAATCGAGTTCGAGCCATGGAAGACGCCTTGCAAAGCGCGCGTGGCAAACAACGCCCACAATGAGTCGGCAAAGGCAAACGCCATGAAGGCTACGGCCGTGCCGATAAGCGTGCAGGTCATGGCGGTGCGGCGGCCCAGTTTGTCGGACACGCGCCCCCATAATGGATTGCCGATGATGCCCACCAACGGCATCAGCGTGAACAAGATCGACACTTCAAAAGGGGTAGCACCGTAATGCTGGCCCAGGTAAGGCAGCATGGGCAGCACCAGACTGACCGGTATGGCATTGATCATTACGGCGGCGAGAACGACCGGCATTCCAAATTCCCCTTTTAGCGCTGACTTTTCTGACGGCGCCCCAAGTGTGTATGACGCTTCTTTTTTTTAAGTCGTGTTTACGTCGGCGCGCACCCTAGCCCCTCACCCCTTGGCCCAAAAGGCCCGGCGCTAGGACACTGCCGAAGGCTGGTCAGGCGCCCGGGCAAGCGACACATCACCAACAAATGCATACGGCAGCCATGATCGCCACAGTGCAAAAGTGCGCAAAACCAGTGATTCTCGGGGGTTCAGGGCCGGTGAAACGGTGCCTGCCAGCAGCAAAAGGGCCCTGGACAGCCCGCCCCGACCATGCCATTTCACTCTTTATATACGTCTTCAACGTATAGCGCTTTGGCTTAAAGCGCTGGCACTCACCGGCATCGGCCCAAGCTAACGCCGACCGCGCCCTGGTGGGGGATCGTCTAACGGTAGGACCCCAGACTCTGACTCTGGTTGTCTAGGTTCGAATCCTAGTCCCCCAGCCACCATCCAAGTGCAAACCCGCACTCACGTTCTCTAGTGCTGAATGTGCGCTTTTACGGGCGTAATTACGCAGTTTCCACATGCCAGAGATTCTCAGCTAGCCTCATAAGGGCGTTCTGGCAAAACTGCGCCTCATTTGCTCAGTGGGCTCATTTGGCACTGACACTCTTGGTCGGCTCAAACGTCAAATTTGAGATTCAGCTTCGTGAGTTGTTGCTAAGCAACAAGACTGGCCGCTAGGGCGAGAGTCCAGTTTCGAATCCTGCTCCGCCAGCCAACCCTTCTTGTGCAAACCCGCACTCGCGTTCTCAACGCCTGAAAGTGCGCTTTTACGGGCCATTTTGCGCGTTTTATCTGCGCTTGAGATTCTCAGCCCAAGCCGTTTGGGCATTTCAAAGGAATTCAGGGCGACTTTGCTCAGTAGGCCATTTTGGCACTGGCATACTCGCGGTTTGATGACGCCATGCGGGGATTATTCAGGCATCAAGTTCAGGACATGCCGCACAGCGACAAGGGACAGGGTGTTGCTGTGCAACATATGAAAGAGACCTTAGACCGCAAATCCGAGTTGTTTGCGCTGATCAGCCCAAGTCGCGGGTAGAGGCTTCAGCAACTCTTCAACCTTGAAGCCTTCAGGTTGGCGGCCATCAAGAATAGCTTCGGTAATATCTGGAGCTAGGTGAGCAAGCTGCACAACTTGTCCCACGTAGGTGCGGTTAACATTTTCCTTCAAAGAGATTTCACTGATCGAAAGACCGCTTCGGAGCTGCTCATCCCAGATGTGACCTCGGACTACCGCCTTAACCAGACTTGGATTTATGACCGGCACTGACCGGCCCAGCGCCAACTCACTGATCAGGATTTTCCCAGGGCGTCCCCCCTTCTTAACGCGCACCGCAACTTTGATCTCAAATGTTTGATCCGCTTGAGATGAAGGTAGTTTTGGCAAGTTCAGCGATAATACCAGTGCTTCGCGTCCAATTTCTATTTGAACGACATCCACTCCAACCGTCACGCGCTTCAGCACGGATCGCAATTTGGTGTGCAGCAACTTCGCGCCTGATTCTGACTCTCGGAATTCACTCAAAGATTCCGTGATCTGACGCAATATTTCTGGGCTCGAAGCTGACCCGTATAGTTCAACCGCAATCTGCTGAGGCTGAGCAAACAGTGCCGCAAGCTGTCTCTCAACAACACCCTCAATCTCGGGGGCAGGCACGCGCTTGATAGAACCGATTTTACTGGAGTCATGCTGCAAAACGGCTTGAGAGACATAGTAGCGTCGTTTTTCAAGTCCTGACCCAGCATGGGTCGCCGTCAGTCGATTGCCGCGATCATCAAATATGATGCCTGCGAGCGGACTGTAACTTCTAAAGCCCTTTCCATTCTTGCGATCGATACGGTTCTTCTCAAGCAGTCCATGAGTCCTATTCCAAAGCTCTTCACTCACAATGGCTTCGTGCTGCCCTGCATATGCGTTTCCCTTATGAACAATCTCACCCAGATAAATTCGGTTCTTGAGGACGTAATAGAGATTGCCTCGCGAGAACCCCAGGCCTCCGTGCTTTTTACCGGAACTGCTCACCCACGCCTTTGTCCGAATCCCTTTGGCCTCAATCACTGCCTTCATTTTGCGGACGCACTTCAGCTCGCAGTAAATACGGAATATCTCACGGACCATGTCGGCTTCAATTTCATCCGGCACAAGCTTGCGGTCTTCAAGACGGTATCCAAGCGGGATGTTCCCACCCATCCACATGCCTTTCTTTTTAGAAGCGGCGATCTTGTCGCGGATACGTTCGCCAGTCACTTCGCGCTCGAACTGCGCGAAGGACAACAGCACGTTCAACGTCAGCCGCCCCATTGATGTGGTCGTATTGAACTGTTGCGTCACAGATACAAACGACACACCATGTCCATCAAATGTCTCAACGATCTTGGCAAAGTCAGAAAGTGCTCGCGTGAGCCGGTCGACTTTATAGACAACTACGATATCGATCTTCTGAGCGCGTATATCAACGAGAAGCCGCACCAATCCCGGCCGCTCCATATTGCCACCTGAAAACCCGCCATCGTCATAGGCGGCATCCAGCACGACCCAGCCTTCATGCTTCTGGCTTCGGATATAGGCTTCGCAAGCCTCGCGCTGCGCATCGAGCGAGTTGAACTCTTGCTCCAGCCCCTCTTCCGATGACTTACGTGTATAGATCGCACAGACGAGCTTCTTCTTTTCAGAGGCCATGGACATAGCCTCCATTCAA
>JAEUKL010000249.1 GCA_016793005.1 Rhodospirillaceae bacterium
TGTTGACGCCCCAGAGACGCTGGAGAAACTCGCCCTCGTTGCAATTATGTGTGGCGCTCTCAGCGTCGCGTATGAGTGCTTTAAGAAGCTACAACCTCTGGCACATACACGCGAGTGGCAAGCTCCATCCGCGAACACGGCATTGAATTGCTTGCACGATTTTTACAAAACTTGGCTGGCATATAAGGATGTGAAGCTGCCAAAATTCAGCGAGACGTTTACCGCTGAAATGAACAATCACGCCCAATACAATTTTGACGCGCCCACCAAAGGCATGATGGAACGATGGGAAGCCAACTACTTAAGCTCGATTCCGAAGTATGCGAGCATGCTCGAGCAGTATAATCAGCTTGTGCATGATATTCCCACGCACGATGTTTTATTTGAGAAGTATGGGTTGCGCGAACTTGCTGCGGCAGCCAAGACTGAACGCTTACGACATGAAAAGTTCATGAAAGACACCCTGGCCCGCATCAAGCAAAAAACAACGTAGTGTAATCTGATGTCAGAAATCACGGCCGGGGCGCACACGCTCGTGAATAACACTGGCCTTGCAATCTTAAATAAGCTCGCTAGCCTTTGAGATTGTCTGATCGGCGTGCACGCTGGGCTGAGCCGTCAGTAGAAGATTGTTCGAAGCAGGGAGCCTGATGTCAGTTTATCGTTACGGCGGCTCTCTACGTCACGATCTTTGCCCGTCCACGCCGCACAATACACACAATATATATGACAAGGGCATAAACGCTGGCCTGGCGCGCACCACATGGTCAGTGGTGTTGCAAAGCTGCTTGCCCTTTCTCGCCGCGATGCACTGGCACGCCGCAGCGGCAACAACATACGCGCAGCCCCAAAAGATCCTCGCCTTTACCAACCCCAGCGGGTCGAGTGTTTCGCGGATGGCGACGCTTGATCTGAACGGTGACGGACTAGAAGACGTCATTGTGGCGTTTTCTTATACCGCGCCGGCGCAAAACCGCGGGGTTGCGATTCAGGTGCTCCTGAACAACGGAAACGGCAGCTATACGGACGGCACATCGACCGTAATCCAGGGGTCAGTCCCAACGGCCGTGGCGCCCGCAAAAATAGTGACGACCGACTTTAACGGCGACGGTCGACCGGACGTATTTATTCCAGACTCCGGGTATCGCGCTGCCCCCTACCCCGGTGCTCAGAGCGTTCTGCTTCTGTCGCAACCCAATGGCCGATACGTCGATGCATCCACCAACCTACCACAGCAACTGGCGGCCACCAATTCGGCGGCGGCTGCGGACATCGATGGCAGCGGCCGCATTGCGATTTACATGGGTAACATCGACTCAAATCAGCGCGTGCCGCCACAGATTCTGATGAATGACGGAAACGGCCGGTTTACTGTTGCGCGTGATCGCCTTCCGTCAAATATCGGGACAATCAACGAGAATAAAACCACGTTCTCCGCAAGCGTGTTTGCAGATGTTAACGGCGACGGCTGCCAGGACCTTGTTCTGGGTAATGAGTCCGATTATGCGCAGTCGCAAGTCCTCATCAACGATTGTCGCGGCAACTTCACCATCAGGCTGGACGCGCTACCGCCCAAAATTTTCTCGGACGGTGTTGTAGTTGATATCCAACCAGCAACAATCGGACCAAGCGGCAAACCCGATCTTCTTTTGGCCATGACGCACAACAATCGCGTCGGTCGGGCGATTCAGGTGCTGATTAACAACGGCGACGGCACATACCGCGACGAAAGCACCCAACGCTTCAATCTTCGCGATGATACCGGCGCGGTGATGGATCGCCTTGATGCGGCGGACTTTGATGGCGACTGCACCGCTGACATTGCCTTAAATCTTGGGGCTGAGCTTCAGCTTCATACTAACAATAGCGCCGGAACGTTCGTTCGGCAGAGCAGCAACCTGCCGGTGACGTTCGACCATGCCCTCCCCGTCGATCCGCACGGGCTGGGCCGAAAAGCCTTTCTTAGTAGCGGAAGCGATGGCTTTTATCTTACGGACACGCTCAGCGGCGCGACATGCGCACCCAAATCCAGCGTCATCTTCTCAACCGCACAGCAAGCATCACGGTCTTACTTACGTTTCTACAATACAGGTAAAGATAGTGGTACAGCGACGCTGACTCTGTCGAATGCGGCAACCGGGCAGCTCGTTGGCACATGGCGAACGCCCGCCATCCCGGCGGGAGCCGAGGTGCAGTACTATATCGGTGATATTGAAAGCAGCATCGGCGCGACGGCCCCCCGGCCAGACTACTATGCTGTATCGGTGCAATCCAACATCACCGGTTATTTCCAGCATGTGCTCTGGAAACCGACCGACGGGACGCTCACCAACCTAAGCACCTGCGACAGCGGCGTGATCACTGACCCCACCAGACTCAGCGCGGTTCACACCTCGGTCGTCGGCGATGTCGGCTACCCAAGTTCCGTCGTGGTGAATAACACAGGGTTTTTGAGCGCTTCTGCCGTGTTGGGACTCTATGACGCTGACAGCGGCGTTAAACTTGGCGCCTACACGACAACCGCAATCCCGGCCGGTGGACAAGCCGTGCTGCCGATATCCATGATCGAGGCAGGCGCTAACATCGCAGTGTCCGTTAACAGATACCACTACGTCGTTAAGGCGGAGAACGCCTTCGCTGGTTTCCTGCAACATCTCCTCACCAACGCGCAGTCAGGCGTCATCACCGACATGACAACCGTCTGCGCCATCAATCAGGCAGTTCCGCGTACGGCAAACTTACTGACACGGCCGAGCGCTATACTCTCCACAGCCCAAGCGACGTCACAATCGTACCTGCGATTCTACAACACGGGCACCGCCCCCGGCACGGCGACCGTGACCCTGTCCGACTACAGTACCGGGCGATCACTGGGCCAGTGGATCAGCCCGCCCATCCCAGCCGGCGCAGCAGCGCAGCATTACATTGGCGACATCGAAGGCGGCACCGGCCAAAGCTTCATCAAACCAAGCTACTATTCCATTGGCGTCAGCTCGAACATCTCAGGGTATTTTCAGCATGTGCTGTGGAAACCAGCCGATGGGACGCTCACCAACTTGAGCACTTGCGCCAGTGGAGTGACGGCGGACGCCACAAAGCTGAACGCGGTCCACACCTCGACCGTCGGTGATGTCGGTTACCCAAGCTCCATCGTCGTCAACAATACCGGCGCAGTTGCGGTATCGGTAACGCTGGGAATTTACGATGCAACGACCGGCGCAAAACTTGGGACATATACGGCATCCGCGGTCCCTGCCGGCGGACGAACGGTTCTGGCGATGTCGACGATAGAGACAGGTGCGAACATCGCACCGAGCACCAATAGATATCACTACGTCGTCAAAGCCGAGAGCACCTTTACAGGTTTCCTCCAACACCTTCTGAACAATGTAAAAGCCGGCGTCATCACCGATCTGACAACCGCGTGCGCGCTGACCGTAAGCAGCGGCGCAGCTTCTGTTGCGATCCCCAGCTACACTGAGCAAACACTCACATTCTCGACGAGCTTGATTACAGATGCGAGTGACCTCGCACTGATCGATGTCGATAGTGACGGCGATCTTGATTTAATCATGGCACAGGTGGCCATGCCGACCTTCCCCGCGACCAAACGCCCCTTGCTCGCGTTCCGCAACAACGGGGGTGTGTTTGCCGATGCCACCAGCCAGATCTTGGGCCCGTTGCAGCTTGTCAATCCACGTCGGCTCCGTGTCGCCGACTTCAACAAAGACGGCCGCGCCGATCTTTTCATCGCTGATACCGGGACCGATACATTTCCATACCCCGGCGACCAGTCACGTCTGCTGATTCAAACTGCCGACGGCAGGCTGGTCGACGAAACCTCGGCCAGACTTCCACAGCACAATGCCTATACCCACGGCGCCGACGTCGCAGATGTCAACGGCGACAGTGCGCCGGATATCTTTATGGCCAACCTCACGCCCTCGGATCTTATCCGCCTTTACGTCAACAACGGCTCGGGAACCATGGTGGATAGAACTGACCTGCTGCCTGCATCCGTTTCATCCGGAACCCCCGAAGCCATGGCGGCCGCATTCTGCGATGTAAATGGGGACAACCGGCCCGACCTTATCCTTGGCGGAAATTATTACGAGCCGAACGGCCCGGGCTCGCATCGCCCCAACGGCCTTTTGATGAACGATGGCGCCGGCCGATTTGCTTATGACGCAAGCCGCACTTTACCGGCAAAAGCATTCGGCGATAAATCCGTCACGGTCGACATCGTCTGCGCAGATTTGAACGGCGACGGGGCGAAGGACCTGGTGTTGGCGTCAGACGTGAAAGCAGAAATACCCGGCCTTCAGCTGCTTCTGAACGATGGCACCGGGCGATTTACAGACGCCAGCGCAAACCTGGGTTTGGCCTTCCCGGAAACAGATAAGTGGATCGTGAATGTCTTTGTCACCGATCTGAACAATGACGGCACGCCGGATCTCGCTCTGCGCATGAGCAGCGGCAGCGGCTCTGCATACTCAAATTCACAGTCGATCTTGCTCAATCGCGGGAATGCCGTTTTCGTGAATGCCAGCAGCCAGTTCGTCGCGAATACCTCTACCGGTTTAGCAGTCGGCGATGTCGATGGAGACGGCGTAGTGGACCTGGTCAACGCATTTCACAACACGATCCGCGTCTACAAGGGGCGCCTGCCCTAGGGCTCCAAACACAGGCAGCCTTCCAATCGCGAAAGCGGCTGGCCTAAGCGGCCGGGTGGGCAGATCAATCCAGTGAAAATGCTAGACCGCCAGACGTTTGATGTCATCCAACAGATCGTCCCACTGTATTGGCTTTCCATGCACAGCGTCCGCACCTGCTACGGCATAGGCTTTTCTTCCGCTCGGTGTAATGTCCGCTGTCAGTGCGATAATCGGGATGCGGCGTCCGGTGCTTCGCTCTTGATCACGTATCAGCCTCATCGCCTCGGGGCCATCGTATATAGGCATATGCATATCCATTAAGATGACATCAAACGCCTGCGCGTGAGCTAATTTCACAGCCGCCGCGCCATCGCTGACCGCCGTCACGACATGCCCTTCTCGCTTCAACATTTCAAAAATCAGTGCGCTTAGCGCAGCATCGTCTTCCGCGAGCAGAATATTTAAGGCTGCTGATTTCGCTACATCGCCAGATCGCATGGCGCGCGAAACGTCGCGATGAGCAGCAGGTGTCGCGGCGCTATCGCTAAGTGGCGTCAACAAAATATAGAAGGAAATGGTAGTTCCGCCCCCCTCCCGGCTGGACACAAATATTTGGCCCCCCATAGCCAAGACGAGATTACGGCTAATTGCCAATCCAAGCCCCGTCCCACCGTATCGTCGCGTGATGCTTTTGTCCGCCTGTGCAAAGGGCTGGAACAAATAGTCAATCTTTTCTGGCGCAATGCCGATACCGGTATCGACCACAGCAATATGTAGTTTCAGCGTCTCTGCACCCAGCCGCTCTTGCGAAACTTGAACTGTTATCTGGCCATGATCAGTAAATTTTATTGCGTTACTAATCAGATTCGAGAGAACCTGACGTATCCGCAACTCATCTCCAAGCACAGCATTATGATATGATTCGGGCAGCTTAAGCACGATACTCAGGCCCTTTTTAGATGCGGCTCCGGTAAATAAGCTACACACATCCCGAAGGACATCATCAATCAAGAATGGCTGTTGCTCCAACTCTAATCGACCGGCCGCGATTTTCGAGAAATCTAGAATGTCGTTGACAAGACCAAGCAGGCTCTGGCCAGAGCGAACCAGGGTTTTCAAGAAGTTTTGTTGCTCTGGACTAAGGCTGCCAGTCAGCATCAAGTCTGCAATCCCAAGTATGCCCGTCAACGGCGTCCGCAATTCGTGACTCATTACCGCAAGAAATCTATCTTTCGCTTGGTCAGCACGTTTCAACGCCTCATTTTTTTCTTGTAATTCACGCAACAGCCTTGCACGTGCCGCCATTACGCTGGCCAAGGCAATTGGCGCCAGCGCGAGTAACGCAATTGAAAGTCTGAACGGAATATTTTCGAGCTGCTCATGAATGGCCAAGGCGCCAACGTGTGCGCTAGGCCCTATTTTTATGAGCGCTATTGCGCTCGTGAGCAGCGTCAACAAGGCTACTGCAAACAAATCGTATGTGACAGCACACCAGAGCAAAGTTGGGATGGTCAACGCCAATATTTTGATCTCGCCCGCGTAAAGGGCGACGCTCAAAGTCAGTAAAAAGCAAATAAAGGGCATCGCTTTGCCGATTGCACGCACCGGGGTCGACAGAAACTTCAGCTCTTTGATCGTCTTCACATCGACAGAGAGGGTTAATGCGAGCGGAAGGATGACAAGGTAATTGACGAGCTCGGCTGAGAACCAAAACAACCAGCCTTGCAACGCTGTACTCGACAACAAAATCGGCCCGGCAATCGCGCCGACACAGCCAGCTATTCCGGCAGAAACAAAGGAAATCAATACGAGATATGAAACTGATGTCGGCTCTTCGAGCCGAACATGAGATTCTTTTAGCCGTGCGTAGCAGTAGTAGCCTGTTGCGACGCCACTCAAATTGCCGGCGGTCAAAAGCAGCGTCGGCGTGAGAGTATTTCCGGTTATAAGATCGGAAGCAATGTAGGCCACCGCAGCAACAATCCATGCTGGCCATGTCAGTGACTGCCGATTGCGGACAAAATAGGCCAACAAAAGCGCGTTCGCAGGCCACAATTCCGCCAGGAAACCCGTCGACCTCAATTGAAACGCAAATTGGCACGCCGCAAACACGAGTAGCGCAATTTTCGCAGACTGCGTTAGGCGCTCCATTTACCCTCCCCGAGCCACGTTCACGCACACTAGTAGCGTGATCTTTTAAACTGAACCGTGGTCACTATGGCATGCGTGCGACTGAACTTTATTCCAATTTGCTGGCGCAATAATCCCGCTACTTGATCAAGTGGTCGCTTTGCGCACTCGCGTGGAAGCAAGATCAGAACAAGTGCGGAAAAAGAGAATACAGAACGATATTCTCAACCCAGCCGCTACAATGGTTGGAGCGAAAGCGTAATGCGGATACAACTGACAAATGTCAAGCGATCTGCATTCCGAGACCTCCGGCACATCGCAATGCGATAATGAATAAGTGACATGTTTTTCGGCAGGCTTAACCGCACTTAATAGTGCACTTAGGACGCAATGCACATAAGACGACAAACAGCACCTACAGCGCTAACCTAAACCGTTGAGAATTGATGACCAGCAGGCCTAGGTTCTGTTGTTGAGCATAGCGAATGTACAGAACCTGGCGCAAAATCGCCGACGGCGTAACAAACGGCACTAGTCGCTTGGAAATACAATTAAGTTTTGAGAAAAAGCGATGGTCCTTGCAGGGCTACAAAGATAAATTGAATCAACGATTTAGCGAAGGTGAGATTTCAAAGAGTCTCCCTTAACCTCATGCCATTTCAGGAGCGCATTTTCCGCCGGCTTTGCGCACTAACAGGTGCCCTCGATATCGCGAGCAGCGCGGCGGTTATTAAGCGACGGTGCCAGCAGCCTTTAGCCCAACACCAACCTCACTCGAACATTCCATAACGATGCACTAGACTAACATCACGACTGGCGCAAAAAATCAGTCAGGCCAATGCGGCGGCGTAATACCACATTCAATATCCGACTCTTTGAATAGATGGCACCGCATAGTCCAAAGCCGACCGTTCAAACCCAGTCGCGCACGCAATTGTAAAAGGAGACATCCCATGCGCCGAACGATAATTTTGGCTCTGGCGTTCAGCGCTGCAAGCGGCATGGCCGGCGCGTTCGCCGTCGAGAACGGCGCGGCCCCAGCAGGGCGCATCGAACGCGGCCCCTTGGTCACCGAGAACATACCAATCACACCGCCAGCCCTAGCCGACCGACTGCGCCAATACGCCAACACTCGCTCGGCGGGCGTTGCCGACTGGCGCCCGGACGGCGCGGCCCTGCTGATCGCCACGCGCTTTGGCGAAGCAGCACAGTTGCATCAGGTCACCTCGGCCCTGGGCGCACGCCACCAGCTCACGTATTACGACGAGCCCATCGGCTCTGGCGCGTACTCCGCTGATGGCAAGCGCATTGTCTTCATGCGCGATGTCGGCGGCAGCGAGGACTTTCAAATCTTCATCCAGGATCTCGGCACCGGGCGGGCTGAGATGGTCAGCGATGGCAAATCCCGTCACACCACTCTCTTGATGTCGCCAGACCGCACGCGCTTCGCCTTCGCGTCCAACCGGCGCAACGGTAAAGACATGGACATCTACGTCGCCGACATGGCTGCACCCAATCAACCGCGTTTGCTTTACGAAGCCGCAGGGTCTTGGTCGCCGGAGTCCTGGTCTGCTGACGGCACACAGCTGGCAATCACCCAATACATCTCCATCTCCGAAAGCCGCATCGTGTTGGTGAATGCGCGGAGCGGTGCAGCGCGCGAGATCAAGGCCGCGTCTGGCGAAGGCAAAGCTGCGCTGGGCTCACCGGAGTTCGGCGCGACCTCCGATCAGCTGTTCTTCACGTCTGATAAGGGCACGGAATTCACGCAGCTGCGCATGCGCGATCTGCGTAACGGGACCGAGCGAAACCTCAGTGCCGACACGCCCTGGGACGTGACCGTGCTGAAGGCGGCTCCCGACGGCGCGGTGCTGGCCTATGTCATCAACGAGGACGGCGTAGACCGCTTGCGGCTTCTGGATACCGCTACGCTGCAGACCCTGCCCGCGCCCAACCTGCCCGACGGCCAGATTGGCCGCATGGTCTTCAGCCCTGACGGACGCAAGCTGGCCTTCGGTCTCACGACCGACGTCAGCCCCAGCGACGTTTATGTATATGACATAGCCGCCAAGACGCTGACGCGTTGGACCGAGAGTGAAGTCGGCGGGCTGAACCCCGAGAGCTTCGTTCCGGCTGTGACGGTGCGCTATCCCACTTTCGACCGCACCGGCAGCAAGGTGCGTCAGATTCCGGCACGGGTTTACAAACCCAAGAACAAGCCGGGTCCGTTCCCGGTCATCGTGCAGATTCACGGCGGGCCCGAGGGCCAGGAACGCGCGGGCTTCGTGGCGGAAACCCAGGCCTTCGTCAACGAGTTGGGTGCCGCAGTGATCAAGCCCAACGTGCGCGGCTCCACCGGCTACGGCAAAACCTTCCACCAACTCGACAACGCCGCGAAGCGCGAGGACTCTGTGAAGGATATCGGTGCGCTGCTCGACTGGATCGGCACGCAGCGTGATCTCGACGCCAAGCGCGTCGTTGTCTACGGCGGATCCTACGGCGGCTTCATGGTCCTGGCGTCGATGGTGCGCTACAACGACCGCCTTGCCGGCGGCATCGACGTGGTGGGCATCAGCAACTTCACCACCTTCCTGACCAATACGCGCGGCTACCGGCAGGATCTGCGCCGCGCCGAGTACGGCGACGAACGCGATATGGCCATGCGCGCGGTGTTTGAGCGTATCTCGCCACTGAACAACGCCTCGCGCATCACCAAGCCGATGATGATCGTGCAAGGTCTGAACGATCCGCGGGTCCCTGTGACGGAGTCCGAGCAGATGCTAAGCGCGCTCAAGCGTGCCGGGGGCAAACCCTGGTACATGCTGGGCAAGGACGAAGGCCACGGCTTCCGCAAAAAATCCAACCGTGCCGCCCAACAGGAGGCAGGCTTCTTGTTCCTCGATCAGGTATTTTCGGGCGCGACGAATTAACGATGTGTGGTCGCCGTCGTGTCGGACGGCGCGCTGATTGCGGAAGAAAAAGCACGGTAGGCCGACAAAGACAACGGCGGGTTTCCAGAAAGAATAATCTCGCTCATTTCTGGCAATACAGACTGAACCCACCTGGAAACTCTAATCCGGTTCCTGGATTAAGACTGAGGTTTGAAACGATCAACTCGATTCCTGGATGCCGGCCATAGACCGCCTGAGATAGCGCGCCCAATATCATACCAATCCAACACGCTGGAGATGATGCGTTAAGGTTTCTAGCGTGGCTGGCTTAATAATAAATCCGTCCGCACCACCGCTCATGGCTTTGGCTATATCTGCATACTCGTCACGAACCGTGCAGAAGATGATTTTTGGTTTGTGACCTTTCGGGAGCAACCTAATCTTCGATTGAAACTCAAGCCCATCCATACCGGGCATGTTCCAATCAAGAATAATCGCGTCGGGCATTTGCTCGATACAGATCTTCAAAGCGTCCGCACTGCTGCTTACAACAGAGGCTTGTAATCCCAAGCTGTCGAGCAACGACTCGATCATCATGCAGGTGGTTCTGCAATCATCTAAAACCAGCACTGTCGCCATATAAAACCTTACGCGTGGCCTATAGGTAGCCTAGTACACTCCGGAGTATTTGCTATCTAAGGATAGTTGTATGTCTTGAGAAGTTTATTCTAATTTCGATCTCTCATTTGATTTTTATGGTGCTCGCACTCACCTGTGACGAGCATTACGTAGTTCAACAAAACCGGAAGCTCCTTCAATCTGAAGGGCAATGCTCCAGTATCCGTAAAATAGCTGTTCGGTAGGAATCTGACCAAGGCAGGGCACAACTCTGTTTTAGCAGGGCTGTAAGACCTGAAACTCTCTTCGGTGGAATTTGAACGGAGTGTATTTGGCAAATTACTGAGACAAAAACCCATCTTCAAAATTCTTAGACGTATAATTAGACGTATAATAGGACTTGCGTTCCCGACTCAAAATACTGCGTCGGCGTGAACGGCCAGGGCAAGCCAATACATTCAGACGTTCGCCACCCAAAAAATAACGGATTACTGTCTACAGCCGAAGTGCCTTTAGAACTGGCGATTGGCGAAGGTAGAGGCAAGCAGTTCTACTTATAAGGTAGCAGTTCTGCCGAAAACGACGCTTCAATCCAGATGATGGGTTATGTAGCGACGCTCAATTATGGCAGGGCTCAATATTATGAAAGCGAAGACTGGAATAGAGGCGGCCCAGGTATTACAGAGACGGAAGCGGATCACGTGCATTGATTTCGGGTCACTACATTGCAGCTTCCCACAATTACTGCCAGGCAATTCATTTTGAAGCGAGCGTGCGTATCCTGCTTGTTACCTTGCGTATCGTTTAGCGCGCTCTATGCGATAAGACTGCTTATATCGCTGGGATTTCTGATCACCAGTGGCGCATGGCGCCCTGTGTTAGCCAATGAGACTGCTGCTGTTCTCAAGAATCCCGAACTTTATCTTACTGCGAACAGCGCGGCGATCATGCGAGCAGCGGCCGTTATTACGGGGAACTACACCGTAATCCCCAATGCAACCTACAATCCACAAGGAAACATCAGCTATTTGCGGCTTCCGAATTTTAACACCAACAAGACAACGACCGCGACGATCCGAATTCTTGGCAATACCACAGGGCGCGATTACGGCACAGCTATCGTATCGTCGCCCGCCCGATCATCACCGCAGATCTCTATCCAAGAACTACTCACGAACGCGGGCGGCACCAGCTTCGACACGCTTGATCGCACCTTTACCCTTTATTTGCAAAGCACGGATCTGCTTACTGGTGTGCAGCATGTTTACTACAGCACATCCTCACAGTTTTTTGAGAACATGTCTGTGTGTTCCTTTGAGAACGGATTGAATTATACGCCGCTCACAACACAAGTCGTGAATGTTCATACGTCGACACTCGCGACACGCTTTCCCAGCACTGTCGAGGTTCATAATCGGAGCGACCAAACGGCGCGGCTGAGATTGCGGGTCTACGATGGTCCGACCGGAAAAGCCTTAGGCGCGATGGAATTTGATGCCGCCGCAAACGCTTCCTATAGCTTTGACAGCAGCCAAATCGAAGCCGCGATCAATTATCAGCCGACGTTGAACGATTTTCATATGAATGTGTTTGTCGAAAGCGCGTCTGCTGCGGCTTTGAAAGCGGTCATTAGCCATACAGTAACCAACGTTGATGTCCGTGCGGCCTCACTGAATCTCACCACCATTTGCAGTATCGACTTTTGATATCAGCGGAGCGACTGCACGGGCTGCCATGGCTCAGGGTTGAGTATCTGCTCAAAATCGCTCGGCATTTGACCAGTCAATAGCCGCAGAGTTGAACTGGCCGGGCGATGTTGCATTTTTGCTTTCTTGCTCGCGCAAAAATACATCTATTAAGTGTATATACTCTCCTACGTGACACTTCCCGGTTTGTTCTTAATCGAAATCATTTCGACACAATACATTGATTTATTTTGTTTTTTCTGACTTTTAACTCTTAATGATCTGTTGACGTTCAGCACTTAAAAGTCGAAGAAATATAAACACGCTCTAAACAGGGTATAAGACGTCGCGTGGCCGAGAGATCACACTTGCTCAGTGTCGCTCGCTACATCGACGGTCAAATAAACACTATATGCCTCTGTCTTCGACAGATATTTCCAATCTTACGCTGACGCAAATTGCGGCGTTGACGACAACAGAAATTGCGGCGCTGGCGACCACGCAATTTGTCGGGTTTACCTCAACGCAGTTGGGCGCATTTTCCTCGGCTCAGATTGGCGCCATCAGCACAACAAACGTCACTGCGCTTGCCACAACGCAGTTTGCGGGTTTGCTGTCGACCCAGATTTCCGCACTGGGCACTGGGCAGATTGCCGCCCTCACAACCGCTCATATCGGTAGCTTGGCCGCAACGCAAATTGCAGGCCTGCAAACCACCGATGCTGCTGTGCTTTCGTCGACACAATTTGGTGCCATATCCGCCACGCAACTCGGTGCCTTTACCTCAACGCAGATCAACGCACTGAGCACAACCGTAGTCGCCAGTTTCACCACATCCCAAGTGACCGGGATAACCACGACGCAGCTGGCAGGCCTCAATACAACGCGGTTCGCGGTTTTAACGACCATTCAACTTACTGCTTTAAGCACAACGCAAGTTCGGGCGCTTACCGCTACGCAGATCGGACTTTTAACGACGGTGCAGCTGAGTGGGCTGAATTCTATTCAAATGAGCGCGCTCACCACCACACAAGTTAGCGCCTTCAAGACAACGTCGATCATCAACCTTTCAACGACGCAACTCGGCGGTTTAGCGGCGACGCAAATTGCCGCATTGGCGACAACTCAAGTCGCAGCCTTGAGCACAATACAGCTTTCAGGTCTTACAACTACGCAGGTAAAGGGCTTCGAGACATCCGATCTCGCCGTTCTATCGACGACACAAGTCACCGGCTTATCGGCTGCTCAGTTGAGTGCGTTGTCGTCAACCCAGACAAATGCCTTCACGACCACTGTGATTGCAAGCCTGAGCACGACCCAATTCAGCGGATTCACAACGACACAAATTGGCGGCCTAACGACAACTGTCTTAGGCCTGTTGGCGCCAACCCATATTGAGTCGCTCACGACCACGCAAGTAAGCGCTCTTACAGCCGCACAGCTGGGTGTCATTTCAACCACGCAGTTATCGGCTCTGGGCGCGACACAGCTCAGTATCCTGAATGCGACCCAAATTGCGGGCTTTAAGACCACATCGGTAGTGTCGTTCACGACAACCCAGATAGCCGGCTTTTCTTCCATACAGATCGGCGCTCTGACCACGACGCAAGCCGCGGTGCTGCTGCCCTTGCAACTTGCTCATTTGACAACAACGCAAATCACCGGGCTGCAGACGTCGGACCTGGCAGTGCTATCGACAAGCCAAGTCAGTGGCATATCGTCTGTGCAACTAGCCGCTTTGACGACAGTTCAAGAAAATGCGCTCACCACAACGGTCATCGCCAACCTCAGCACTGGCCAGATTTCTGGCCTGACGACGACTCAAATTGCAGGCCTGAACACAACCCGCTTTGCTGTGTTGACGACCGCACAATTGGGCAGCTTGAGTACAACGCAAGCCATGGCGCTGACGTCCACCCAGATCGCGCTGGCATCAACAAACCAAGTTTCCGGCCTTTCTGCGGTCCAGATTGGCGTGTTAAATAGCACTCAGATCGCAAGTTTCAACACGACAGCGATCACCCATTTGTCGGCAGATCAACTTGTTGCGCTGTCCTCTACCCACATCGCAGCGCTCAGCAGCATACAAGTTAGCGTCTTAACGCCTACTCAGATCTCCAGTCTCACGACCGCTCAATTGTCAGGTTTCCAGACGACAGATTTGGCGGTATTGAGCAGCACTCAATTCGGCGCAATCTCGGGTGCTAAGATTGGCGTGTTTACGTCAACGCAACTCAATACCCTCAGCGCAACGGTCTTTACATCGCTCACGACGCTGCAAGTCAGTGGGCTAACAACGTCTCAACTCTCGGGCTTGGCGACGGCGAAATTCACAGCCCTGACGTCAACGCAAATAAACGCGTTCAGTACTACGCAGATGACCGCACTCACGGCAGCCCAAATCGCCGTGGTGACGACATCGCAGTTGGCAGGCGTGACGGCCGTTCAGCTGGGTGCGCTGTATAGTACGCAGATCGCCAGCTTTACCACGACTGCCATCGCACACCTTAGCACCGCACAGTTGGGTGGGTTCGCCTCAACGCAGATCGCAGCCCTCGGTACGGCGCAATTCGCAGCCCTGACAACCACCCAATTGCGCGGATTGACCAGCCCGCAAATCACGGGTCTGCAAACAACCGATCTGGCTGTCCTCAGTATCACGCAAGCCGACGCGCTTTCACCGGCTCAGTTGGGTGTACTGACATCGACGCAGGTAAATGCCTTAACAACAAGTGTTATTTCAAAACTCAGCACGATCCAGATCGGCGGCCTAGCGGCGCCGCAAATTTCCGGGCTGAACACAACTCGCTTCGCAGTGCTGACGACGCTACAACTACAGGGTTTCACGACGACGCAGGTTGCAGCGCTTACATCAACGCATATCGGCATG
>JAEUKL010000258.1 GCA_016793005.1 Rhodospirillaceae bacterium
CACCGATGCGGTGCCGACGGTTGCAAGTATTCTTGCTGCGTCATGCTTAGGCTTGATAGTGCTGCTGGTGGGCAAAGCGCGGGCAACACGAGCTCTTGCTGTCTAAGAACCCTTGCGGTCTAAGAAACTTTTCGCGGCACAACCATCTTTACCACGAACAACTGCACCACCTCGTCGTTCTGGTTCAAGGTTTCGGCCTTCACGGTAATCATGCCGCGATCAGGCCGTGACTTGGACGGCTTGACCTCGACAATCTCATAAACCACACGCAGCGTATCGCCGGGGCGCGTGGGCCGGGGCCACGAAATTTCGCCGCCCGCACCGATGTGCCCACCCGCGATGTGCAGGCTGCTGTCGACCAGCAGGCGCATGGATAGCGCTGCTGTGTGCCAACCGCTGGCGGCCAAGCCGCCGAAGAAGGTGCTTTTGGCGGCCTCAGGGTCGGTGTGAAACGGCTGTGGGTCGAACTGCTTGGCGTAGGCGATAATGTCGGCTTCGGTCAGCGTTACACTGGTGGTGCTGGCGAAGCGCTGGCCGACGGCAAGGTCGTCCAGAAACAACGTTTTGGTCATCTCGAAATCCTGAAAGCATCAAATTTCCCGCTATTTTGGCGGCTTCATGCCGCCAACCCAAGCGCCAGATTTCGAAAGCGGGTATGCGTTTTTCATCATCCTGTTAACCATTAACCCCTAACATGGGCCGCTAAGTGTGGGGCTCTACGTCTATGATCGACTTCTCCGACCCGTTTCGGCAGCGCCTGACTGCGGACCAGCGCCAAGCGCTGTTACGCGAGGACGAGCAATGGGTGGGCAAGGCTTTTGACGTGCAGGCCAACCCACGCGCCATTCAGGCCAACACCCGTCACCTGACGCTGATCCTGCTCGATACGAAATTAGAGCTGCGCGCCAGCCGCGCGGCCCAATTTGCCGAGCAGTTGATGGATGCCATCATGTACGAATACGCGAAGTCTCCGATTGCGTGTTCGAAAGGGTGCAGCCACTGCTGCACCACTTATGTCAGCGCGACCATTCCGGAAATTCTCAATCTCGCGAACACCGTGCGCCGCACATTTATTCGCCGCGAGCGCGTGCTCAGTGCGGCTGAACAGTGCAAAGCAACGCCGCAGCTTTACCGCGAAGTCAAACGCGTGATCTGCCCGATGCTTGAGAACCATGCGTGTTCAGAGTACGCCAACCGGCCCGTGTCATGCCGCTACCTGTTGTCGAAATCGCTGGAAACCTGCGTGAAGATTTTGCAGCGTGGCGAAGAGGCCGAGTTTCAATACACCGACAACGTGGTGGTGATCCGCTCGTTCATCATCATCATGATGAAAGCGGCCCTTGAAATGGTCGGACTGCCGCAGCAGCACTACGAACTGAACCAGGCTTTAGCGGTCGCGATGACCACCGAAGACGCCGAAGCCCGTTGGCTGGCGGGTGAACCGTTGTTTGCCAGCGTGGACGTGGACCGCAACGACACCGGTACGTCGCACCTGCACGGCATGGCCTCGCACCTGGCGAAACTTCTGGCACCGACGATCTAGCGCGGGCAATCTGTATCGCGCCACTTCATCTTCGCGTCACCTCGCCTTAAGGTGAGCCTTGCCTTCATCAGCGAGTTTACTGAACTTGGGTCCATCGACGCTGTGTCGCATGACGGGCTCTTCTGCTGTCCCCATACGGCGATAGAAGTCGTGAGCATCCACGTCCCAGGCTTCCGATACCCAACGCAGGTAAGTGGCGCCTAGTTTTTTGGCGCGGGCGGCACACGCGGCCAACAGCACCGGCCCCACGCTGCGTTCACGCCCCACCGCGCTGAGGCGCATTTCAGAGAGTTGCAAGCCCTGCGCGGCGGCCACCTCGTCGTAGCAGAGGGTGTAGAACACCACGGCGACGACGGTGCCATCCAACTCGCCCACCAGGGCGCTGACGACAGCTTTTTTGCCACCCATCTTCTTTCCAAAGAGATCGCGTTTGAGCGCAGGGACAGTCAAAGCTGCGCGATCTTTCATGCCTTTTACGAGAGACACCAGCACAGGCGCATCGGCGGGTGTGGCGGCGCGGACAATAAGGTCGCGCGTGACGCGTGGACGTACCCGCGGTGTTTTGGTATGCGGTTTTTTGCTGCGATTCATGAAAACTGGAGTACCGAATTTCCTAAGCCCCGGCATAATCTTTAGAACAATGTAATGTGAACTGCATCCGACGATTTGACCGTTGAATCAAAAGGTCAGGTCTGGTTCGGTGTTGGGAAGCTTGGCCGCGTGGCAAGGGGTTGCGCGTGGCTGATTATAGTATGGGGTTTTACTGATGCGTCGTTTTGGATTTGCCGCCGCTGCCGTGGCGATATTCACGTTGTTCGCCACTGCCAGCCATGCACAGCAGCCGGGCCCGGCCCTGCTGCCCAAGAACGTGTGGCAGGACAAGTTCCGCCAACTGGATGAAGTGTGGCCCACGGCCAACGACTACCGCACGGCTTCTGGTGCACCGGGTCACCGCTATTGGCAGCAGAAGGTCGATTACAAGATCAAGGTGAAGCTGGACGACGCCAAGCAAAAAGCGACGGCGACGGAAACCATCACCTACACCAACAACTCGCCGGATACGCTGAAATACCTATGGCTGAACCTGGACCTGAACCAGCTTTCCAAAAACTCTGGCCCCGCCAATGCGCGCGCCAACGACGGTGATGCGCGGGAATCGTTCAGCTCCATCCGGCTGACCATGGCCTACGATAAGTCCACCGAAGGTTTGCTGGTGAGTGCGGTGACCGATGCCAACGGCGCCGCCCTGAAACACACGTTCGCCGGCACTATGATGCGCGTGGATTTGCCCACACCTTTGAAGACGGGCGAAAGCACGGTGTTCAACGTGGCCTGGACCATGAACGTGCCGGAAGTGGAAACCTTCGGGACGCGCGGTGGCTATGAGTACTTCAAGGACGACAAGAACTATCAGTACTACATGGCGCAGTGGTTCCCGCGCCTGGCCGCCTATTCCGACAGTGACGGCTGGCACATCCGCCAATTCTATGCCCGCAGCGAATTCACGCTGGAATTCGGCGATTACGAGGTGGAGATCGACGTGCCGTCGGACCACGTCGTCGCTGGCACCGGCGAACTGCAAAATGCAGGCGATGTGCTGACGGCGACACAAAGAGATCGGTTAGAGCAAGCCAAGACCGCCAAGAAGCCCGTGGTGATTGTGGGCCAGGACGAAGCAACGGCCAAAGAAAGCGCGCCGGCCACAGCGCGTAAAATTTGGAAGTTCAAAGCCGCTAACGTGCGCGACTTCGCCTGGGCCTCAAGCCGCAAGTTCATCTGGGATGCGCAAGGCCATGAAGTGGAACCGGGCCGCACGGTACTGGCCATGTCGTTCTACCCCAAGGAAGGCAACCCGCTGTGGGAGAAATACTCCACCGCGACCTTGATCCATTCGCTGGATGTGTATGGGCGCTTCACGTTCCCCTACCCCTATCCGGTCATTCAATCCATCAACGGCAACGTCGGCGGTATGGAGTACCCCATGCTGGCCTTCAACTCGGGTCGGCCTGAGAAAGACAAGAAAACCGGCAAGTTGACCTATTCCAGCCGCACCAAGTACGCGTTGATCTCGGTGATCATCCACGAGGCCGGGCACAACTGGTTCCCGATGATCGTCAACTCCGACGAGCGCCGCTGGACGTGGCTGGACGAAGGCTTGAACACCTTCCTGCAATTCCAAGCCGAGCGCTTGTGGGAAAAAGATTACCCGGCGCAGCGCGGCGAACCCAAGGACATTGTCGATTACATGAAGTCGCCGACCATGCGCCCGATCATGACCGACGGGGAATCGCTGGATAACATCGGCGCCAACGCTTACGCCAAGCCCGCCACGGCCATCAACATTCTGCGCGAGACGATTCTGGGCCGTGAACTCTTTGATTTTGCCTTCAAGGAATACGCCACGCGCTGGTACTTCAAGCGCGCCAACCCGCCCGACTTCTTCCGCACACTGGAAGACGCAAGTGGTTACGACTTGGATTGGTTCTGGCGCGGGTGGTTTTATTCCGTCGACAACGTGGATATCGCGATTGATGGCGTGGACGAATACACCTTCAATACGCAAAACCCCGATATCGAGCAGCCCTTGCAGCGCAAGCGCAAGCAGGACGAACCGCGCTCGCTGACGGAAGAGCGCAACGAAGCCGAAGCCAAAGGTGATGGGTTCTACAAAATGGAAGTGGATGAGAAGCCCGAGCTGAAAGACTTCTACAACCAGAACGACCGCTACACCGTCACCAATGCCGACCGCAACAAGTACAACGGTTTGGTGAAGGATTTGGAGCCGTGGGAACGTGAACTGCTGAAATCGGGCGACTACGCCTACGTAATGGATTTCCGCAACATCGGCGGCCTGGTGATGCCGGTGATTCTGGGGATCACCTACAAAGACGGGAGCACCGAAGAACTGCGCATTCCCGCCGACGTGTGGCGCCAGAACCCGCAGAAGTTCTCGAAGTTGATCGTGCGCAAAAAGCAGATTGAATCTGTGCAGGTGGACCCGCGTCTGGAAACATCCGACATCGATACCGAGAACAACAACTGGCCGCGCAAGGCCGTGCCTTCGCGCCTTGAGTTGTTCAAGGTCACCATGCCCCCCGCCAAGAACATGATGAAGGACATGGATGAGCCGCTTAAGAAGGATGAGAAGAAAGAAGACAATAAAAAAGACGAGAAGAAAGAGCCCGAGAAGAAATAAGCCGCGATGAAGCGTCGAACCTTACTCACTGCGATGGCGCTGGCTGCAGCCGCGCCATCGGCTTGGGCTCACGGCTTTCATGCGTCGTTCTCGGTGCTGGAGTTCAATGCGCGCACCGGCTCGCTTGAAATCATCCATCGCATTTTTATTCAGGATATGGAGCTGGCGCTGAGCGACAAAAACAAAACGCCGGTGACACTGCACAACACGCCTGAGGATGCGAAGCTGATCCGGGATTACTTGGTCCAGAAATTTCTGATCACCACCGCCGACGGCAAAGCGCTGACGCCGGATTGGGTTGGAATGGACCTGAAGGTGGACACCATGTTCGTGTACCAGGAGCTGAAAAATGCTGGGAACATATCGGCCCTGACGGTGCGCGACGGCATTCTCACCGACAGCCACCCCGGCCAGGTGAATACGGTGAATATCACCCTGAAGGGCCGCACCCAGACTTTGATTTTCAGCGCCACCGACGCGGCGCAGTCTGTAACCTTCTAGCGCCTGTTACACGATTTCTGGCCATAAGGCGGTGTGGCGACCCTCGGCGCCTTCTCAATGGCGCGTGAGTGGGCCTACCTTCTCCATATTGTTCGCTTTTGGGGGAGAGCCGACGATGTCGCACATCACACGCCGTTCTGCACTAATCACCGCCAGCGCACTACCGCTCGCCGCACGCGCAGCCTGGTCTGCAGCGCCCAAGAACATCGTGCTGATTGGCGCCACGGCGCAGTCGGCCCCCGAAGTGATCAAACAAGCCTTAGAGCAAGGCCGCAAAGTGACAGCACTTGCGCGACGCCCAGATGACGTAACGGGCAAGGGCCATGCGAACCTGACCATCATCAAAGGCGATGTGCGTGATCAGGCCAGCATTGAATCTGCTTTGACCGGCAAAGAGGTGGTGATCTCGCTGATCGGCCCGCGCGTCGACCCGCGCGTGGAAGTGGAGTTCATGGATCTCTACACCGTCGGCACCGCCAACATTGCCGCCGCCATGAAAAAGAAGGGCAACAAAAAACTGCTCGTCACCAGCTCTGTTGGGGCCGAGCACGTGGTGACGGAAAAACCCAAGAGCACAGACCTGCGCGACATGTGGCTGTGGAATGCACGCAAGCTCTACGCGGATATGGCCGCCATGGAAAAGATGATGCCGGGGTTGGGCCTGCAATACATCATCCTGCGGCCTGGCTTCATGATCGACCGGCCCCAAGCCAACAATTTGAAAATCGCGGTGGATGACAAATCCCCCAAAGGCGCTGGCCCGATCATTACGTTTGCCGACTTTGCCGCGTTTATTTTGGCGCAAGTGGACAGTGACCAGTACAACAGCAAAGCGGTGAGCCTGTTCTCGGATGAACAATCCGAATGGGGCAAGAACCTGGACTTCAATGCGCTGCTGAAAAAACGCGAGGCCACTGGCCCCATGGAAAATGTGCCTGTCGAAAGTGCCGCTAAAACCGCACCAGCAGCGTCCCCAAAATAAGCCCGGCAATCGCCGATAGGGCAACAACACCATAGCGTTTCGCCATGTCGGCGCCCGCAATAACCGACACATACGCCAGCTTGGCCAGTGTGTTCACGCCGACGGCGATGGGCACGGCCATGGCCAGCAGCGCCGCGCTTTGATCGGGTGAGGCCAGCGCCTGACGCGCGGTTGAAACCGTCACCGCATCGACATCGACCAAACCCGAAAGGGCGGCCACCACCAGCACACCGGTAGCGCCAAACCATTCACGGCCAAAATGTTCGGCCAGCGTCACCACGGCCAACACGGCCGCGAATGACACAGCCACCATTAGGTCAGGTCCGTTGGCGGTATCGGCCGCATTGATACTGCGCGCTGTTTTCTTTTGGTCGCGGGCCATAAACCACGTGGCTAAGGCGGTGAAGGCCGCCGCCGTCAACATGCTAGGGGCCAACGCCAAAGCCCCGGCCGGAAAAATTATCAGCGCGATGGTAAGCCCACGCACAAACTTCAGAACCGTTGCCGCCCCCACACCCACCGTCAGCGCCGGCGTTAATGAAGGCGTTTCGCGCGCCAGGCGCGCATAGCTGACGGCAACGGCCGTTGACGATGCCAACCCACCCAGCAGGCCGGCCCAAAACAACCCGGCCCGGTCACCCAGCAATTTCGTCGCCGCCATGGCCGCGAAGGAAATGCCGGCGATCACCACCACCATCCACCACAATTCGAACGGATTGATGACGCCGCCCGGGCCATAGCCCTGATTGGGCAACACCGGCAGCACGATCACCGAGATCACCAACAACTGAATGGCGGCTTTCAGTTCCACGCGCTCGAGTTTTTGCAGCCAACCATGAACCGTTTCGCGCGAGCCCAAAACCGCCACCAGAGCAACCGCCGCCGCACCGGCAACAGCCATGTCGCCGCGCACCGCGATGACGCCGAGAATGTAAGTGATCAGCGCCGCCACTTCGCTGGTAATGCCATGCGACTGGTTTTTGTCTTGGCCTGTGATGTAGGCCGCACTCAGCAGCACCAACACAGCCGCGCCACCAGCGATGATCAGCGCCGTGCCGTCCACCAGCGCAGCAATGCCGCCCAGAAAGCCGATCAGCGTGAAGGTTCTAATGCCAGCGGCGCGCACGCCGTCGGGCAGGTCTCGTCCGCGCCAGCCGCGCTCGACCCCCACCATAAGGCCGATGCCAAAGGCCATGGCCAGGCGCAGGTAGATTTCAATTTCCGAGGTCATTGCCCTTCACAACCTTCAAATCATTGAGGGTTGTAGTTTAGCGCGGGAGGGTTTGAGTCACCCAGGCCAAAATATCGTCGGTCACGCGGGCTTCGTATCCTTCGAACGATGAGGGCGCACCGCCCGGGCCGCCATAGAAAATGTACTTCGCCTTGGGGCCTGCGGCTTCGGCGAATTCGATCAGGAAGGCGCCCTGCATCATCGGATCGCGTGAGCCCCCAAGCGCCAAGATCGGCACGCCTACTTGTTTGATGAGCTGCGTGTGCATGGCCTTCGACTTCGGGCCCCAGTAACTGAGGAACGCATCGGCGTAGTAATAGGTAAAGCCCGAGCCAGGCGCAGACAGGAACATGGGCTGGCGCGGGTCTTCCTCGTACACCGTCTGCGGGAAGGGCGCATCGATCAGGTGCGTGGCCCCTTTGCCGTCGCGCACCGCTTCATCGGCTTCAAGCACAGTCCGTGCATAACGGTCTTCGCCCATGGCCAGGCGCGCGTGCTTCGGTAAATCGCGCATCGGAGCCAGGTACACGACAGCCTTGATGCGCGGATCTTTGGTTTTGCCGACGTAATCACTCAGCCACAAGCTGCCCACCGCGTGACCGAGGCCAACCAGATTGCGGTGCCCGCGGCTGCCCATGAACGCCGACCAAGCCGCGATATCCTGCGGCACGTCTTCCATTTTGCCCGAGACAGTGCCCTTAAAGCCTGACCCGCGATGCTGCATCGACAGCACCACGTAGCCGTGCTGCGCAAGTCGTTGTGCCAGCCAGTGGGAGGTCGAGCGCATCACATCCGAGGCCCAACCGTGCGCCAGAATGAATGCGGGCTTGCCGGGATCAACATAGGTTGAAGGCCGGTAGTACACACCATCAAGCTTGGTGCCGTCGGCCGCCGTGGCCGAGACAATCTGTGTCTGCACACGCGCCGGTACGTTGAGATTGTTTCCGGCCAACCACTTCAATACATCACTGGCAATACCGTCGTGCTGCACCGACAAATCGCGGCCCACGCCCGGATACATCAGCGCATCGACATTCTTACTCAGGAACGCGATGGCTTTCAGCGCTTCTAAACGTCCTTTGGGCACGCGCGGATCATTACCGCCCGCCAGCAGCAGCACGGGTTTATCCAAGCTCGCCATATTGGCCGTCAGCGATGTTTTAGCCGTGGGGCCGTACCAATCCAAAAACACCGAAGGCGTGAAGATCATGCCGCCGCCCAGATCAATCAGCTTGCGCTCGCCATCGTTGACGGCCTTTGACGCCTGATCGACTGTTTTCCAGTAGCGCTCTTCACCCGCCTGCTTGCGCCAGGCATCTGCCAAGTCCTCGCTGGGTGAGGCCATGATGATCGCCTTCACGCGCGCATCGGTGGTTTCAAGCATGTAGCGTGCAGCCTGCAACGAGCCCAAGCCTGTTCCGGCCAGCACGACAGACGTCGTACCCCGCGACGCCAGCGCATCCAGCGCCGCTTTTACATCTGTCACGCTTTCATCAAAGCGGCTGAAGGCGTAGCGGGCTGTTAACCGCGTTTCGAGACTTAAGCTGACATAGCCCTGGCCCGCCAGCGCCTCGGCCAGAAAGCGCGACGCATCACTGGACCGAATGGGCGAGAGCCCCGGCCCGTCGGGCAAAAACACCACAGCAGGGCTTAGAGCGTTAAAGCCCGTCGCGGGCGTGGTCAGCACGGCGGGCAGTTGCAAGCCGTCGGGCGTGGTGACCGTAATGACTTCTTGGGCAATGGGTTGGCTCGAGAGGCGCGGCACAACCGCAGTCTGCGCGCCCGCACCCGTTACAAATAGGGCCAGCATTGCCGCCGCCATTCCAACGGCGCGCAAAGCCGCAGACACACTCCGCCCTGTTCGATTACCCGGCATCGCCTTGCTTCAAATCCTGCGGGTCTCAAACCCTGTGACGCAAATCCCCAAGGCAGCGGGGGCGCTGCCTTAATTTGGCCGGACCCTAAACCGTGAATGCCTCCACGTTAAGTCCGCCGATCTGAAATTGTTGTTATAGTGCGGCAATATTGTGGTGGATAAACCTACCGCCACCCGTTTTCCTCGGGCCACGATTTAATTGCCTTAATTTACCGCCATGTCCCTTGCCCTGCCCTCGCCCCGTCTGTCATGGCTGCCCCACGGCACGCCGTATTCAGAGCGCTTTGGCGATGTTTACCGCAGCAGAGAAGGCGCATTGGCGGAAAGCCGCGCGGTCTTTTTGGAAGGGTGCGGGCTTCCCGGCGCCTGGGTTGATGCGCACAATTTCACGGTTGGAGAAACGGGCTTTGGCACGGGGCTAAATTTTCTGACGACCTTCGAGGCGTGGCGCCGTTCAAAGCGCGGCGATGCGCGGCTGCATTACATTGCGGTCGAGGGCTTCCCCGTCAGCCACCAAGATTTGCGCGAGTGCGTATCACGCTGGCCCGAGTTGCGAACCGTCGGTCAGGCCTTGGTGCGCGCGTACTTGCACCCACAGCCTGGGTTTCAACGCCTGTTCTTCGACAATGGCCGCGTGGTGCTGACGTTGTTGTTCGGTGAAGCGCATGCCATGTTGAGTGCGTTGGATGCGCATGTCGATGCCTGGTTCCTGGACGGTTTTGCGCCCGACAAAAACCCCGACATGTGGCGGCCCGAAGTGCTGGCGGAAATTGCGCGGCTGTCAAAGCCGGGAGCCCGCCTTGCGACCTACACAGCGGCCGGTGCGGTACGGCGTGCACTATCGGCGCTGGGCTTTGATGTGGTGAAGGTGCCCGGGTTCGGTGCAAAAAGCGAAATGATCCGCGCGACATTCCGTGGAGCAGATCACGCCCCGGAAAAAACCAACAGCCAAACACCACCCTGGTTTGCGCCACCCCCCGTCAGCGCCACGCACCATGGTCATGCGGTGATTGTGGGTGCAGGGCTTGCCGGCACCAACACCGCACACGCACTTCACAAGCGCGGCTGGCGCACCACCATCATCGACCGGCGGCCCAGTATTGCCGATGAAGCCTCGGGCAACAGTGTCGGCGTGCTGATGCCGCGTCTGACGGCGGCGGAAAATATCGACGGGCGATTTTATGCCCGCGCGTGGCGCATGTGCCTCGACCAATTGGAAGAGTTGGCCGATGCCGGTCTGAACATCGCGCGTGACCGTTGCGGTGTCCTGCAGTTGGCAACCGACAACGATGACGAACGCCTGAAGGCCATTGCTGACTTGGGTGCAGTGCCCGAGCCACTGCTTTTTTATGTTAGTGCTGCCGAAGCCTCGGAGATTGCCGGGTGCGCGCTGCCCTACAGCGCGCTTTATTTTCCGCAAGGCGGCTGGGTTAATCCCAAGCTGCTATGCGCGGCTCTGGCGCGGAACAGCAGCTTCATCGGCAACACGGCGGTTGGGCATATTCAGCACGCGCACGGCCTGTGGGACATTTATGACGTGGCGGGCCAGCACATCACCAGCGCCGACGCGGTGATTTTTGCCAACGCCATGAACGCGGCCCAAGCCACGCAGTTGTCGTGGCTGCCTTTAAGCGGACGGCGCGGGCAAATCAGTTTTGTGCACGCCAGTGCGGCCAGCAGTAAACTGCATTGCGTGCTGGGCTACGGCGGATACATCACGCCTGCATATCGGGGGCAGCATTGTGTGGGCGCAACCTTCGACTGGACGGATGATGCCCTGGCCGAGCAGCCCGTGGTGGCCGAAGACCATGCGCGCAATACGGACGATCTGGCCCGCGCCCTGCCGTGGCTGGCCCAGCAGTTGACCGGCGATACGACCACGCCCGACAACATGACGGGCCGCGCGGCCATTCGCTGTACCACGCCTGATCACCTGCCTGTGGCCGGGGCCGTGCCGGACCAGACTGCGTACCTGAACACCTTCGCCGAATTGCGGCATGGCCACCCCTGGGCGCGTTACGGATCGGCAACCTATCAACCGGGGCTGTATGTGCTGGCGGGCTTGGGCGCACGCGGCCTGGTATCGGCGCCATTAGCGTCCGAGGTACTGGCCTGCCAGATCACAGGCGAACCGGCGCCGGTCGAGCGCGACGTGGCGCAGGCCCTGCATCCGGGTCGGTTTCTGGTCCGGGATTTGAAACGCCTGAAGGTTTAAACGCCTGAAGGTTTAAGTGCGATTGCCCGACAGCACGCCCGCCACGCGCGTGTTCACGAGATTGTAAGAACCATCAGGGTATATGTGCGCGTTGACTTGAACCCTGGTGTTCGATCAAAGTTAACGTGGGCCTTAACGTAGGGGATTACGGCGGGCAACTTATCGCCCGGCGGCACGTTTTATTTAGCATCGGCAGCAATACATTTTCCGCACATGACACTTCAGCGTTTAGGGTTTGCATTTTTAGCCGCAGCGGTTTTTCTTCTTGCCTCGCAGGTCCCCGCACGCGCACAGAATTTGGTCTCCAGCTCAAGCTCGTGGTTGGACGGATTTGATGAATGGCTGGATGAAATCGGCCAAGGCAAGCGCGAGCATTGGCAGTTCGGCATCGGCGCCGGCTTAGGAACTGCACCCGATTACCCGGGCGGCGATAATTACGACACGCTGGCGCTGCCGGTGTTCCAGATCAAATACAAAGACCAGATCACGCTTGATCCGTTGGGCTTGCGCGTACGCGTCTGGAAAAAAGAATCATGGCGCTTGCGCCTGGTGATGGGTTTATCCGAGAGCCGCAAAGCCCAAGCGTCTTCGCCCGTTTCGCTTCTACCCGGCACCGGTCGTGGCCTGAACGGCGGGTTTGTGCTGGAAGGTCAGATCGCCGGGCCCGTGGCATTCCGGTTGAATGCCCGCAAGGAATTTGCCGGCGGTCACGCAGGTACTACGGTCACGCCATCGCTTGGGGTCGTGCTGCGAGATAAGAAAGACACCTTCTCGTTCATTCCCGAAGTGGCGTTGACCTGGGGCAATGGGCGCTACATGGATGCGTTCTTCAGCGTAACCCCGCAAGGCTCGGCTGTATCAGGTTTAGGTATCTATGATGCATCGGCGGGTTTCCGCGAAGCCGCAGCACGCCTGACCGCCAGCTACCGCTTTAATGAAGACTGGATGGTGGTGACCCGCTTCCAGGCCTCACAACTGCTGAAAGAAGCCAAGCGCTCATCGATCGTGCGTCAAGCCGGCGATAGCTTCCAAGGCCTTGTCGGCGTGGGCGTGATGTACACATTCTGATGCGCACCATCTGATTTACGCGCTCTTATTTTAAATAACTGATGTATGTGCGTAACTGATGTACGTGCGCTATTTGCGCCACACGTGGGCGTGAAATAACGCCCGTCACATCTTCGCCGCGATTGAAGCGAATTTCTGCCGCACAACCCCACGAGCGTGCGCGCCCTATATCACGCACATGGCAGAGGCGCAGAGCCCATGAACATCAATAACACAAACACGCGCACATTTTTTTCGCGCTTCAACCGCGCACGCTCACACTGGGGCGTGTTTGGGCTGGTTGCTGTCCTGTTGCTGGGAATTGGCGTGTGGCTTGAAGTCTCGCTGCGCATGCTGCCGCAGCCGGCGATATCGCAGCCGCGCCTTTTATCGCCGCAAGATCCACACACCCCCGCGCTGACGATCCAGCGTGTAAGCGCGCACGCGCGCGATGTCGGGCGCGCGGATTAGCGCGCGAGGGAATTATTGTGATGTGAGG
Organism: Rhodospirillaceae bacterium; assembly: GCA_016793005.1. Lineage (GTDB taxonomy): Bacteria > Pseudomonadota > Alphaproteobacteria > Rhodospirillales > Rhodospirillaceae. The sequence continues at coordinate 13,091 of JAEUKL010000258.1, forward strand.
CGGGAGGATTGAGGTCAGAGCCGAAGATGTTTCGCATTGGCGCGACGGGCGGGTTCAATGAAAAACGGCTCGACTCTGACCTCAATTCTACGGACCTGAACTCTACTAACCTCAGTTGTTGTGGCCTCAATTTCTCGGCTCACGTTTTCGACGACCGACCGTGAAGCTGGGACGACCCTCAAGCGAAGAACCTTGGGGGGGGAAGAACTTCCCCCGCTGCCCGGCTCACCACGCGGGGAGCCATGAACAGCAGGGGAAGAAAAAGCCTTACGTCGCCGGGGTAGGAACTTGCTCGTGGGAGGCAACGGATAAGGCTTGGTCACTTAACGCTTGGTCACGGTCGTCTTCCTGAACACGGTCTCTGGGTGTTGGTGCGTGGGTTGCTATGCTCCCTTGGTTACGTGGGAATAGTTCCCACGAATAAGGATAACATACGCCCAATATCGGGGATGTCAAATAAAAAGTGGGATTTATTCCCGCAAAATGATATAACGACGCCCTGTCAAAGTGATCTCTTTCTGGATTATCAGTTCTTCCGTGGCCGAGCCTGCATCCCCAACCCCGCCTAAAGCGTTGATTTCAGCCGTGAAGCGGCTGATGCGGCCTTTGGTGCGCCTGCTGATTGCCAAGGGCTTTGGCTTGCCGTCGTTCATCGAACTGGTGAAAGAGGTGTACGTGAGCGTGGCCGAGGACGAATTTCCCACAGTTGGCAAACGGCAGACCGACAGCCGTATCAGTTTGCTGACGGGCGTTCATCGCAAAGACGTTAAGCGCCTGCGCGGTGCGCAGCCCGAAGCATTCACAGCGCCGCGGTCCGTCGGCTTAAGTCCGCTGGTGGTGGCGCGCTGGCTGAATGGCACTGCGACAACCGACGCCAACGGCCAGCCTCTGCCCCTGCCGCGTCAGGCCGAGTCGCCGGCGCAGCCGTCATTCGATGGCCTGGTGGAAAGTGTCTCGAAAGATATTCGCCCGCGTGCGCTGTTGGATGAATGGTTGCGCTTAGGTGTAGCCCGCCTGGATGTGCAAGATCGCGTGGTGCTGAACCGCGCGGCCTTCATCCCCGAAAAAGGGTTCGACG
>JAEUKL010000286.1 GCA_016793005.1 Rhodospirillaceae bacterium
TGAGGTCGTTTCCCGATATTTTTGTGGTCAATCCAGATGGCGTCAGCCTGCACCCGCGTTTGGATAGCCCCCAGGCCCGCACCGAAGCTGTGGCTGCCATTGCCCAGGATCTGGTGGCCACGCGGGCCTTCGCCTTTAAAGGGGAATACTACGCGGTAAAAAACGGATGGCATGAGCCTGAAGCCATGCGGCTGGACCGCGCACTGGTGCCCGGGTTTGGCACACGTGCTTATGGGGTGCATGTGAACGGATATGTGAAGAAACCATCAGGCCTGCACCTGTGGATCGGCACACGCTCGAACACGGTGCGGGTGGAACCAGGCAAGCTCGACAACATGGTCGCCGGCGGACAACTGGCAGGCATGACGCTGATGGACAACCTGGTGAAGGAATGCGCCGAGGAAGCGAGTTTATCCGAGGCCCTGGCGCGGAACGCAAAGCCCGTCAGCAACATCACCTACAGTTTCGATGCCCCTGAAGGCTTTAAGGTCGACAACCTGTTCTGCTTTGACCTCGAGATGCCCGCCGACGTGATCCCCAAAAACGCCGACGGGGAGTTTGCCAGCTACCAGTTGTTGCCGGTCGACGAGGTTTTGGCAGGCGTGCGCGACACGGACCGCTACAAGTTCAACGTCAATCTGGTGATCATGGACTTTGCGATCCGGCACGGGGTGCTTTCGCCCGATACCGAGCCCGATTACGAAAGAATTGTGCGGGGTCTCCACGAGGCCCCACAATAATATTTATATATCAATGTGTTAGTAAATATTAAGCCCCTGGTTGGTTGACTTGTCGGCCTCCCTTAGGGCATTGATGCCGTCACATTGCAGCCTGCGCAGGTAGGGCCTTAAGGCTCCATGTGCCGGCGATAAAGTTTACCCAGGGATAAAAAGCGCAATGCACTTCCTCGATTTCGAAAAGCCTATCGCTGAGTTGGAAGGCAAGATCGCCGAGTTGCGGCACCTGTCTGACTCGGACGGCATGAGCATCGCCGAGGAAGTGAGCAAGTTGCAGGCCAAGGTCGAACGCGACCTGACCTCGACCTATTCCAAGCTGACGCCCTGGCAGAAAACCCAGGTGGCCCGCCACCCCGACCGTCCCCATGCGGTGGATTACATCAAGGCGCTGGTGGAAGACTATTTGCCCTTAGCCGGCGACCGGTTGTACGGCGAAGATGCCGCCGTGGTGGGCGGCATTGGCCGCATCAAAGGACGCAGCGTGATGGTGATCGGCCTTGAGAAGGGCCGTGACACCGAAACGCGTATCAAACACAACTTCGGCATGGCGCGTCCCGAGGGCTACCGCAAAGCCCGCCGCTTGATGCAGCTCGCCGATCAGTTTGGTTTGCCGATTATTACTTTTGTCGATACCGCCGGCGCCTACCCCGGCGTGGGGGCGGAAGAACGCGGACAGGCGGAAGCTATCGCGCGCTGCATTCAGACGTGCCTGGATGTGCGCGTGCCCTTGATTGCCATCGTCATCGGCGAAGGCGGTTCGGGCGGCGCGATTGCCTTGGCCACCGGCAACGTCGTCCTGATGCTGGAACACTCGATCTATTCTGTCATCTCGCCGGAAGGCTGCGCCTCGATCCTGTGGCGCGACGGTGAACAGGCCAAGACCGCTGCCGAAGCCCTGAAGTTGACGGCGCAGGATTTGGAAAAGCTGGGCGTGATTGACGGCATCATTCACGAACCCACGGGCGGCGCACACCGCGCCCCGGAAGCCGCTGTGTCGGCGGTGCGTGACGCGATTGAGACCCACTTGAACCAGTTGACCAAAGTTGACGCTGGCCAACTGCGCGCCCGTCGCCGCGATAAATTCGTGCAAATGGGCCGCAGCCTGACCTAAACTTTTATGGTTCCCCGTCCTCGCGATCTTGTGCGCCGGTGGGTTTGAACCCCGCACACGAGAGTTCCGCCGACGAGCAACCCGATGAGTGACGCTTTAAGTTCTTCCGACAACGACAATCACGCGAACCAGGTCTCGGCCTTTTGGGGCAACGAGCACCGCGACGCGCGCAAACACAACTGGCTGGAACATCCAACCGCGCTCGAATGCATCAACACGCGCCGCGCGGGTGATGCAACGCTGGACCTTGCCGATTACTGGCGACGCGATTTCCTTAGAACACCTGCAAAGCTTGGGCTGTCGTTGGGCTGCGGCTTCGGGCTGTGGGAACGCATCGCGCTTCAACAAAATCTTTGTGAACGCATGGAAGCCTACGACGTGTCGGAAGCAGCCGTTGCGCAGGCGCGCATTTACGCGGCTGAGGCAGGATTATCGGACCGCGTGACGTACGGCGTGATCGACATGGAACGCGCCGCATTGGAACCGGCACGCTACGACGCCATCTTCGGCATTTCATCACTGCATCACGTGCAGAACCTAGATCGGTTGTTCGCGGCCTGCCGCGCAGCCCTGAAACCCGGCGGACTGATGTTCATTGACGAGTACGTGGGACCGGCGCGGTTTCAGTCGGCACCGCATGTCGTGGCCCTCATCAACCAGCTCATCCAGCTCTTGCCCAGCGCGTACCGTCGCAGCGTGTACCTGAACGGAGCGCTGCGCGAAACCTACAGCAACATTCCGTTGGAGTGGTTTGCGGCGAATGATCCATCGGAAGCCATTACGTCGGATCAGATTGTACCGGCACTGCAAAAGCACTTCGCGATCATCGACAACAAACCCTACGGCGGCGCGCTATTGCATATGCTGCTGTCGGGTACAGCTGGGAACTTTGATCCTCACAAGCCGGAGGATGCGGCCTTGATCCGCATGCTCGCGTTCTTCGAGCAAGAATTGGAACAAGCAGGCACCATCACCACCGATTTTGCCTCCTTCGTTGCCAAACCTTTGCCCTGAGCGATCGCCATGTTTCCGTTTTTCACCGATTTCGCCAAAGGATTGCTGATTGGCGTTTCCATTGCTGCGCCTGTGGGCCCCATCGGCGTGCTGTGCATGCGCACGACATTGGCACAGGGCATGCTGTCCGGGTTTGTGACCGGCTTAGGTGCGGCCGTGGCCGATGCGATTTATGCCGCCATCGGCGCCCTGGGCATCGCGGCCGTGACAGCGCTGTTGCAAAGTGCGGGGCCATACTTGCGCCTTGTTGGCATCGCCGTGTTGTTGTGGATCGCCTGGGGCACGTGGCGTCAGGTGCCGGGCGACAAAGCTGCCGACAATGGCGCTGCGGGGAAATCACTGTGGGTGGCCTTTGCCAGCACCTGCGCGCTGACCATCACCAACCCCATGACCATCTTGTCGTTCGCGGCCATCTTTGCCGGAGCAGGCCTGACGGCCGGCAGCACATCGCAAGCTGCTGTGCTGGTGGCGGGTACGTTCGCGGGCTCTATGGCCTGGTGGCTGTTTTTAAGCGGCACAGTTGCAGCCTTCCGCGCCAAGATTGGCCTCAGCACATTAGGGCTGATCAACAAGATTTCAGCGCTGATCCTGATCGGGTTTGCGATCTGGATGCTGGTGCAGGCGTTATCGCCATGATGGACGCTGACCCTGCGAGCCTGGCGATCTCACTGCTGTATGCGGAAGTTGCCCCCCCAGACTTCACACGCGCGTTTCACTGTGTTGTCGTCGGCATGGAGACTCAAACTGTCGATGGTTTGCGTGCGCGCTATCCCAGCGGCGCGTTTACAGCTTTAACGTCCCAGACTATCGCCAGCGCCCCGGACGAGATCGACATTCTGGTGCTGAAGAGCGTCTGGTCCAGTTCGGATGACGCAACCCGCGCGGCCTTGGTGCGCATCGTGGCCGAAAAGCTAAACCCGACAGGCCTTGCCGTGATCGACTACGCCACAGCGCCCGGCACCGCCATGCCAGCAGTACTGCGCCGCATTGGCTTGGACCTCGGCGAAAAAGCCCAAGCCGCGCAGAGCCTGTTCTTCAAAACCAATCCTCTGACGACACAACTACTGGACACGATGCGCGGACGGCCCATGGGAACGCATTTTCATGTGAGTTCGTTTCAGGACATGGCGCGCACAATGACGGATGTGGAGCTACACTACGTCGCGCCTGCAAAACTGGTGGACGCGATTCTGAAGGTCAACTTCGCCCGCGAAGCAGCCCTGCTGCTTCACAATGAGCCCGATGTCGTGCTGCGCGAGATGAAAAAAGACCTGATGCTGAATCGCGGATACCGCTGCGATATTTTCATGCGCCAGCCGCAAAAGCTCGACAGTCAAAAAGCCGCAGAGCGCATTGCGCGCACGGTTTTTGCGGTAAGCTTAGCACCTGAGAAAATCGAAAAGCTGGCGCTGCTCACCGCTTACGCCGAAATTAAACCCACCGACAGCGCGCGGCGCGTGTTTGAAATTTTAGGCAAAGGCCCAGCGTCGGCGCTGGACTTAGCCCAGCGCCGGATCATGGGTTGCGAGGATGTGTGGAAGAACGTCGATGCGATGATGGTTCTGATGGCGATGGACGCCATCACGCCACAACCAGGTTGATTAACCAGCCAGCGCTTTAACGCCCGGCAGTTCCTTGCCCTCAAGCCATTCCAGGAACGCGCCGCCAGCGGTCGACACATACGTAAACTGGTCGCTGACGTGCGCTGCGTTCAAGGCCGCCACGGTATCGCCACCGCCCGCCACCGACACCAACAGACCTTTTTTGGTCATGTGCGCGGCGGTGCGCGCAATCGCCATGGTGCCTTCATCAAACGGTTTGGTTTCAAAGGCGCCCACCGGGCCGTTCCACAGCAAAGTTTTGCACTTCGCCAGTTTCACTTGCAGGGCCTGGATGCTGGCCGGACCGATATCCAGAATCATCTGGTCATCCGGCACGTCGCCGATCAGGCACATGGCCGTACCAACACCCGCCTTTAAGCCATCAGCGATCACCGCGTCTTGCGGCAGTACGATCTCACAGCCGTGCGCGGTGGCTTTGGCCAGCACTTCGCGTGCCGTATCCGCCAAGTCTTTCTCGCACAGCGATTTGCCGACATTGATGCCCTGCGCGTACAGGAACGTGTTCGCCATGCCGCCACCGATCACCAGCACATCGACACGGGTAACCAAATTAGAGAGCACATCAAGCTTGGTGGAGACCTTAGAGCCGCCAACCACCGCCATGACGGGCTTCTGCGGTTTTTCAAGCGCAGCACCCAAGGCTTCAAGTTCGGCCTGCATCTGGCGGCCGGCATACGCCGGCAGCACATGCGCCAAGCCCTCAGTGGACGCATGGGCGCGGTGTGCCGCCGAGAACGCATCGTTCACGTACACATCACCCAAAGCGGCCAACTGCTTCACGAAGGCCGCATCGTTGGCTTCTTCGCCGTTGTAGTAGCGTAAGTTTTCCAGCACGGCGACATCACCGCCCTTCAAGGCCCCGATCACGTTCGATGCAACGTCGCCCACGCAATCATCAGCGAACGTTACGTCCTTGCCGAGAATTTTGGCCAGCGCTTGCGCCACCGGCTTTAACGACATTTCCGGCACGCGCTTGCCTTTGGGGCGGTCGAAGTGAGAGATCACGACAACCTTGGCCCCTTTGGCGGCCAAGTCTTTGATCGTCGGCACCAAACGTTCTAAACGCGTGGCATCGCTGACTTGGCCGTTCTGCATCGGTACGTTGAGATCGGCACGAACGAGGACGCGCTTACCAGCAACGTCCGCATGATCGAGGGTTTTGAATTGAGGCATGGTCAGATGAAGCTTTCGAATTAGAGCAATTTGCCCATGGCCGCGAGCGTATCGAGCATGCGGTTCGAGAAGCCCCACTCGTTGTCGTACCAGCTGAGCACGCGGGCAAAGTTCTTTTCCAGAACCTTGGTCTGCGTGGCATCAAAGATCGAGCTGTACGGATTGTGGTTGAAGTCGATCGACACCAACGGCAACTGGTTCACGGCCAGCACGCCCTTGAGTTCGCCGTTTGCAGCCGCCGTCAGGGCGGCGTTGATATCGGCTTCAGTCACGTCTTTCGACAGAACGCACTTGAAGTCCACAACCGAGACGTTGGGGGTCGGCACGCGCAAGCTCGTGCCATCCAACTTGCCCTTCAACTCCGGCAACACTTCGCCCACGGCTTTCGCCGCACCGGTCGAGGTCGGGATAATGGAAAGAGCAGCCGCGCGCGCGCGGCGCAGGTCTTTGTGCAGGGTATCCACAGTCGATTGATCGCCCGTGTAGGCGTGGATCGTCGTCATGTAGCCGTGCTTGATGCCGAAGCTCTTTTGCAAGACGTAGGCGACAGGCGCCAAGCAGTTGGTGGTGCACGACGCGTTCGAGACGATGATGTGATCCTTGGTCAGCTTGTTGTGGTTGACGCCATAAACGACGGTCAGGTCAGCGCCCGCCGACGGGGCCGAGACCAGCACGCGCTTCGCACCGGCATTGATATGCACCTGGGCTTTGTCTTTGTCGGTGAAGATCCCGGTGCACTCGGCGACGATATCGACGTTCAGTTCTTTCCAGGGCAGCTTGGTGGGGTCTTTTTCCTTCAGCACTTTAAACTGACGGCCGGCGACGGTCATAACGTCGCCCGAGACAGTCACGTCATCCGGCAGCGGGCCGTGAACCGAATCCCACTTCAACAGATGCGCGTTGGCTTCGGGGGCCCCCAGGTCGTTAATGGCGACCACTTCAATGTCGGTGCGCTTGGATTCAATCAGAGCGCGGAACACCATACGGCCGATACGGCCAAACCCATTCAAAGCAACGCGTAATGCCATCGGAGAACCTCATGTTGGGCGCAGTGGTGAGTGAAGCCCGCCGCCGGTGATCTGCCTTAATCTGCGCCGTCCGGGCGTGGATTTGAGGGGACTCCGGGGCGGAAAAGCCGCGCCTCGATAGACGCGCGGGCATACAATAGTCGGGGTGGGAATCCAAGGGGTACGCGGGCTAAACTGACCTGCGCGAGACGCAAAACCGGTAAGGATTCAGGCGTTATGGCCGATTTGTTCAAAATCGCCGAAATTGGAGCCACCCTGCCCGATGCCGCCTTTGCCCGGATGCGGCCCAAGCTGCGCCTGGACCTGATCGCCTTGCAGCAGAAGGCCCGCGAGCAAGGCCGTTCGGCGCTGATCATCCTGAATGGTGTGCGTGGCGCGGGCGTGATCGACACCGTCAACTTGCTCAACACCTGGATGGACCCGCGCTGGATCTCCACCATCGCCTTTGACACCCCCAGCGACGAGGAACGCGAACGGCCCCTGTTTTGGCGGTATTGGCGCAGCCTGCCCGCGGCCGGGTCTATCGGGCTGTACTTGGGTGGCTGGTACGCAGACCCGATTGCCGAAAGATGTGCTGGAACCATGACGGCGGCCGGTTTCAAACAGCGCCTGAAAGATATCAAAGCCTTCGAGGCGACCCTGGCCGCCGAAGGCACGATGATCCTGAAGTTCTGGCTGCACGTCAGCAAATCACAGCAGGCGAAACTACTGCCCCACCTGAACAGCGATCCGCTGGTGGGCTTTCGCGCCAGCGACAACACCTGGACAACGCCGACCAATTACGCCGCTTTTACGGATGTCGCAGCCCAAGCCATCCACGCCACCTCGGATGAACAACGCCCCT
>JAEUKL010000302.1 GCA_016793005.1 Rhodospirillaceae bacterium
CAACCTTGAACGCAACATCATGGGATGCGGGCGCACTCCAAAATATTTGGCATCGCGCCTGGCACCGGATCTCGCATCTGTTGCGCGCCAACACCAAATCCGGCGCACGCAAAAACATCTCGGCGCATTACGACCTTGGCAACGATTTCTACAAACAATGGCTGGACCCGACGATGACCTACTCGTCGGCGTATTTTGAGAATGACAGCCAGCCCCTGTCGGATGCGCAGCTGAAAAAATACCGCCGCATCGCCGACATGCTGCACCTGAAGCCGGGCAAAAAGATTTTGGAAGTCGGGTTCGGCTGGGGCGGCTTCGCGGAAGTCGCCACCAAAGAATACGGCTGCGAGCTGACGGGCCTCACGCTGTCTAAAGAGCAGTTGAAATTCGCCGCCGAGCGCCTGCACAAACAAGGCCTATCCGACAAAGTAGATTTCCGGCTGGAAGATTACCGCGATGCCGGTGGAACATATGACCACATCGTCTCCATCGAGATGTTTGAAGCCGTGGGCGAAGCAAACTGGCCGCGTTACTTCCAGATGGTGCGGGATCGCCTCGTCAGCGGCGGCACGGCGGCCTTGCAGATCATTACTATCGCCGAAGACCGCTTCGAGACGTACAGAAAAAGCGCTGACTTCATTCAAAGCTACATTTTCCCCGGCGGCATGCTGCCCACCGTTGAGATTTTGAAAAAGCAGTTTGAAAACGCGAGCCTGCACTTCCAGGGTTCGGATATGTTTGGGCTCAGCTATGCCAAAACGCTGCGGGAATGGCGCGACCGTTTCTTAAACGCCTGGTCCTCGATCCAGCCCTTGGGCTTCGATGAACGCTTCCGCCGCATGTGGGAAATGTACCTGGCCTATTGCGAAGGCGGCTTCCGGGCCAAAAGCATCGACGTCGGCCAATTCAAAATCGCCAAGACGTGATTTAGCTGCCTAATCTTTCGGCGCGGTCGTATCGTATCAGCATCATGACCGCGCCCAAGCTTCCGCTCTCACATCTTATTTTCTACGCCCTGCCCGGCTTTGCCCTGGCCATGCCGACCATTCCGGCCGCCGTGTTCTTACCCTCTATGTACGGCGCAGAATTGGGGTTGGCCGCGGCAGGGGCAGCGCTTTTTATCGCGCGCACTTTCGATGTGGTGACCGATCCCCTGATCGGCGCGCTGAGTGACCGCTGGAAATCTTCCGTCGGACGCCGCAAGCCGTGGATTTTGGCGGGCGCACTTCTGGCAGGCTTTTCGCTGATCCAGTTGTTCCAGCCGCCGGCGGGCGTCACCACCACATACGTCACGGTGTGGTCGGTGCTGCTGTACCTTGGCTGGACCATGATCAACGTGCCCTACACAGCCTGGGGCGCAGAAATGACAGGCGACTACAACGAACGGGTGCGCATTACCTCGGCGCGTGAAGGCGTGATGCTGTTGGGCATCTTCGCGGCCGGAACAATTCCCGTCTGGGCCGCCAGTGCAGGCTTAAGCGAACGCAATGCGCTGGCGATGATCAGTTGGATGGCGGTAATTGCAGGTGGCCCATTCATCGCGCTGATGCTGTGGCGTGTGCCTGATCCGCTGCCGCGCGACCCAACCCCTCATGCGCCGCTGTCATTGCGCACTCTGATCGAAGGCACGCGAGCCCTCTCGTCGAACAAACCGTTCCTGCGCCTTTTGGCGGCGTGGCTGATCAACGGGTTGGCGAATGGAATTCCATCGACACTATTTTTGCTATTCCTGGAGCACCGCCTGGAGGCCGATCAAACCCAGCGCGGCATTCTGATCCTGGTGTATTTCTTGGCAGCGGTTCTTGCCATTCCGCTGTGGAGCGCCCTCAGCCAGCGCGTGGGCAAGCATCGCGCCTGGTGCTGTGCCATGCTGATGACCTGTGCCGCGTTCATTTGGGTGCCCCTGATGGCGCCGGGCTCGATCGTGGCCTTTGGCATTGTTTGCGCCATCACCGGCATGGGCCTCGGGGCAGACCTGGCCCTGCCCCCGGCTTTGCAGGCCGACGTGGTGGATTTTGACACCCTCAGGAACCGCCAGCCCCGGGCCGGGCTGTTTTTTGCGCTCTGGAGCATGTCGACCAAGTTGGCCTTAGCCCTTGCTGTTGTTGTCACTTTTCCGGTTTTGGCGGCCTTGGGCTTCGACCCCAAGGGATCCAATAGCCCAACCGCTTTGTGGTCGCTGACTGTGATCTATGCCGGAGTCCCCGTCGTACTAAAGCTGGTAGCAATTACGCTGGTTTGGACCTTCCCGATCACAGCGGCGCGCCAGCGTCTGGTTCGAAAACGTTTGGACGCCCTGACGGCGCGAAACCTCTAACGCACAGGGGCCGACATGATCTTGGGACAGGGTTTCAATCCAGCGCAATTTCTCCGTTGGGTCGCCGTATGGGCGTCGGCCCTTTTGATCGCAGGTTGCAGCGGCGCGATGAAACCCGAAGATTTTGCAAACAAACAGCCTCGTTTCGTGATCGAAGACTACTTCACGGGCAAGACCAAAGCCTGGGGCATCTTCGAAGATCGCTTCGGAAATCTACGCCGCGAGTTCGTGGTCGACATCACGGGCACGTGGGACGGTAAGCAGTTGGTGCTCGACGAGCGCTTTGTCTACTCCGACGGCGAAAAAGAAACGCGTGTGTGGACCATCGATAAAGTCGATAGCAACACCTATTCCGGCGTAGCGGGCGGCGTGGTCGGAACAGCAACCGGCAAAAGCTTCGGCAACGCGCTGAACTGGCGTTACGACTTCGACCTTAAAGTCGGCGACGATAAATGGCGCGTGCACTTCAACGATTGGATGTTCCTGCAACCCGACGGGATTATGCTGAACAAGGCCGAAGTCTCGAAGTGGGGCTTGCACATCGGGACGGTCACGCTGGCCTTCCGTCAGATTGAACGCGACAAGCAAGCGGCCGCCGCCAACGATGCCGTCAACGGCATGCGTACCGCAGCCGAATAAGCAAACTGCAATTCATTTAGATTTTAGCTGGGATCGTTTGCTGATTGCTGCGCCGGCGGGGCGTTAGTGCTTGCGCCATCATCCCCGGCCACCGCCGCTGGCTGATCCGTCGTCAGCCCACATTGATTGCAGCGGTACTCGATCAAAGAGCCGTCCCGGGCCTTGAAGGTCATTTTGACCCAGCGATTGGCCGCATCGTACCACACATCCACATCGCGCAACTGGCCGGTGTATTGCAGATGCTCGGCATCAATAGTGCCTTGTTTGGTTTGAACACGCTCAAGACCTTTGTGCACAACCTCGATTTTGGCCAAGCGTCCGTTCAACGTATTCAGCACCGTGCCTGAAATCGCCTGACCGCGATGCCAGTGATTGGTGGGGAACACCCACGCCGAAGCAAGAAATGACCCGCGTGGACCATCGATCTTGAACAGATCATCTTCCAGACGTGCTGTCGTTTTCACGATCTTGCCGTTATCATCGACCGTCACAGCGACCGCCGCCAACTTGTCATCGCGCCAGACTTCCGTTGAATCGTACTTGAAGCTGTAGGCCGTGAAGAACAGGACGTCGACTTTCAACTCCATCTGCGAGGTAACGGTTAGCTGATTACCGGCGCGCGTAAAATTCGTCCGGTGCGTGCCGATTTTCGAGCCCTTGCGATAAACATCGAACACCGCCTCGTCGCCATACAGCGCAAGGGGGTCGACTTTGGGAATTTGCTCGGCATCCAGCGGTTGGATGGACTGCACCTCAAGCATCATGCCGGACGCAGGATCAGGCCGCGTGACGACGGCCCTGTCGCTATCAGCGGCGCCCATGCTGTCCGGCAATGCGCTCTCACTTGCTTTCACGGCAGGTGCAGCGGCTTCTTGTGCCGAAACAGGAAGACTGAAGGGAATACTCGCGAGCGCGAGTGCGGGAAACAGACCCACTCGAAAAAGTTGGGCGCGTAAGGGCGTCATGGCTTTCCGGGCAGAATGATTAACGACAAAATTCATACCACATGTACGTAGGCGTTCCTACTTTGGTTTCCTGCGGCCAAAAACAAGGCCACCGGCTATTTCCCCGCGAGATCAAGTTTCTCGTAGACCGGAACGCGCAGCTTAACTTCGTAATTCAGCACTTTCGGACTGATGACCGAAATGTCAGTCACCTCATAGAGAAATAAGGCAGGTGCAGCGTCGCGCGCCATGCCCGCCAGTGAGCGCAAAAGAGTGCGCCGCTTTTCCACATCGAACTCACGGCCCGCCGCTTCGATCAGCGGCATCACAGATGTGTCACAAAAAAACGGATTGGCCTTGGCGCACGAGTGATACTCGAGCGCACGCAATGAGTCGTAATAGGGCGCGCCATTCCATGAGAGCCCGAACATATCCACATCGAAGCTGTTGGATGTGTACTTACGCAGCCAATCCGAAAACACGACCGAGCGGATTTCCAGATCAATCCCCACCGCACGTAGATCCTGCTGCACCAACGGCAGATAATCGGCCCCGCCCGACATGCCGTTGGTGACGATCTCTGCCGTCATTTTCAAACCCTTCGCATAGCCTGCGTCCGCCAGCAGCGCTTTGGCCTTGGCAGGGTCGTATGGGTAGGGTTTCAGCGCCGGATCATATCCAAACGTTGCCGGTGTGGCGCCCTGGCTTGCGGACCGCATGGTGCCGCGCATGACAACGTTGGTGATGTTCTCTTTGTTGACCGCGTAATTGATGGCTTGGCGCACCCGCTGATCATTCACCGCATGTGTGCCGTTGCGCATGGTTTCAAAGGCGATGCTGTAAACTTGCGCGGTTTGCGACACGACGGCTTTGTAGTCCGTGCCTTCAAATGCGGCCGCAACTTCCGGCGTCACGATGTTCAGAATATCAATGCGCCCCGCCAGCATGGACTGGCTGCGCGCCACCGAATCAGCAGCCATCACGAATACGATGCGGTCGATAACGGGTTTGCGCCAGGAACTACGGTTCGCTTCCAGCAGTACCTGTCCGCCCTGATGTTTCCACGACTTCACCACATAAGGCCCAGTACCGCTGGGCGTTTGCGCAAAGCCCTCAGGCCCCAGATCACGCCACGCTTTGGGGGCAACGATGGCGGCCGCCGTCAGACGTTTAGGCAAAATCGCATCTGGTTTTGTGGTGATCACATCCACCGTCAGCGCATCTACAGCCACCGCATCGGCAATCGTGCCAACTTCAGTGCTGACCAGGGTGCGCTTGCCCTCATCTGTGCGTCGCAGCCACTTTAGTGTAGCCACGACAGCGTCCGCGTTGAACGGCTCGCCGTTGGAGAACGTCACATTGGGCCGCAACTTAAAACGCCACCGCGTCGGCTCCACGACCTCCCAGCTTAAAGCCAGGCGCGGCTGAAGCTCGCCGTTCTCGTCGGGCTGCACCAGCATATCGAACAGCGCTTCCCACACAAAACTGGATGGCGGCCCAACACCGGTGTACGGATTCCCGAGGCTGGGCGGCCCCGAGATCAACGCCATGCGCAGTTCTTTGTCGGCAGCCTGGGCAAAGCCAGCGCCAAAAAAGAACGTCAAACCAAAAACGACTGCGGACAGAAACCGAATTGTCATCAAGCTTAACTTTGCATCATGCGTAATATTGTAAAAGCAGGATAATCTAACGGCGGCAGCATTCACATTCACGCTAAACATTGTATTTTGCGGGCCAAATTTGCGTTGCCGGATGTAAAATCGGCGTCAGGAGAGCCCCCATGCGCGACATGAGCAACGAAGAGAGCCGCCGGTTTAACCAACGCCCGTCCAAGAACGTACTGGGTGGCCCTTTGGCTGAGTGCTCCATGACGCCGCGCACAGGCTTTTTCCGCGACGGCTGCTGCAACACCAATGCACAGGATGTGGGTTCACATACAGTTTGCGTGGTGATGACGGCAGAGTTCCTCGCGTTCTCGAAATCACGCGGCAACGACTTGAGTACGCCTATGCCGGAATACGGTTTTGCGGGCCTAAAGCCCGGCAACCGCTGGTGCCTGTGCGCGCCACGGTGGCAGGAAGCACTTGAAGCGAACGCCGCGCCGAAAGTGGTTTTAGCCGCCACCCACGAAGGCGCGCTTGAGCACTG
>JAEUKL010000308.1 GCA_016793005.1 Rhodospirillaceae bacterium
ACGACAGCCAACGAGCCGAACCAAACCACAATGATCGGGCCGAACAAGAATCCAATTTTGGATGTACCGACCGACTGGATCATGAACAGGAGGATGATGATCGAGACCGTAATCGGCACAACGTAGGTGTTCAGATCTTCCGACAAAACCTCCATGCCTTCGACGGCGCTCAAAACCGAGATCGCAGGCGTGAGCATGCTGTCGCCATAAAAAAGCGCTGCGGCAAAAATGCCCAGCGCTGTGACGACGACGGCATACTTCGATCCACGGACAATGCGCGTGACCATCGCCAACAAGGCCAAGCTGCCGCCCTCGCCCCGGTTGTCGATGCGCATCATCAACAGTGTGTATTTCAATGACACGATGATGGTGAGCGACCAGAACACCAGTGACAGCACGCCATAGATGTGCGGCTGATCCAGCGGCAGCGGGTGCGCGCCGGCAAAGGTTTCTTTAATGGCGTACAGCGGGCTGGTGCCGATATCGCCGAATACGATACCGATTGCACCCAGAATCAAAACGGCCAGAGGATCACGAACGTGACTTTCCGGAGCCGACGGCGAAGGGTCGGCGACCAACGGATTAACGTGCTCTGACGCAGAAGCGTCTTCAGCCAAATGAACCTCCTAATGCGGTTCGGCACTGCAGCATAGCGCAGCGGGGCGGGCATATACGCTCACGGCTTAGGGTACTCAATCGCTGTTCGGGGCAGTTATAAGCCTAAAACGCATATCAGGCCTGCAGGGTTCACGCATCGGACCACCCCCTCAAAGGATGCTTTGGCCCCCGACTCCCCGATTTTACAGCGCTGTAATGTTGGTATTGCGCCATTTGCCAACCCTTGGCCGGGCTGATTGAATGCCGCCAACATTTTTGGGGAGCGTACCGATGCGCTGTTTTCTTTCAGCTGCGATTTTAACCCTTTTGACCCTTCCGGCCGCCGTGACGACCTGGGCGGCGGACGGCGATTACCCGAAAGGCCAGTTGCCTGACGGGATTGCTCCGACCCATTACGCCGTTGACCTGATGATCCTGCCCGAAGATCAGCGGTTTTCAGGGCGGGTAGCGATTGATGTGGACATCAAAGCGCCAACCAAAGTGATCTGGCTGCATGGACAAGACCTGGACGTGCAAACCAGCAACGTGGTTCCCGCCAAGGGCAAAGCCATTCCGGTAAAGTTCGAGGAAGTTGCTGACTCCGGCGGGGTCGCCAAGTTGACCGCCAGCGATACCATTCCTGCGGGCAAAGCACGTATCGAGATCACTTACACAGCGCCCTTCAATCGCCAGCTCGAAGGCATTTATCGCTCGGACGAAGGTGGGGATTCTTACGCCTTCTCGCAGATGGAGCCGATCTTCGCCCGTCGCGCCATTCCGTCCTTCGACGAACCGCGTTTCAAAACGCCGTTCGACACCACGTTAACAGTGCGCGGCAACCATGCCGCCATCTCCAACACGCGCAGCATCAAGGAAGAAAAGCTGCCGAACGGCCTGAAGAAGATCAGCTACGCCACCACCAAGCCCTTGCCGACCTACCTGCTGGCCTTCGCGGTTGGCCCCTTGGACGTGGTGGAGTGGAAGCCGATCCGCAAGACTGACTTGCGCAACGAGGAAATTCCGCTCCGCGGCATTACGGCGCGCGGCAAAGGCCCGCAGATCAAGTATGCGTTGGAAAACACCGAAGCCTTGTTGGTGGAACTAGAGAAGTACTTCGGCATCCCCTACCCCTACGACAAGCTTGACCTGGTCGCCGCCACCGACTTCTCGGCGGGTGCCATGGAAAACGCCGGTGCAATTTTTTACCGCGAAGTTCTGATGCTGTTCCAAGACGACGCACCTCTGTCGCAGAAGCGGCGTTATGCCTTGGTGCACGCGCATGAAATGGCGCACCAGTGGTTCGGCAACCTTGTCACCCCGGCCTGGTGGAATGACATTTGGCTGAATGAAGCCTTCGCCACTTGGATGGAATACAAAACCGCCACCGCCTGGAACCCCAACGGCGAGTACAATCGCTTGTCATTGGCCGGTTCGCTGGCCGCCATGACCACCGATAGCTGGCGCAATGCGCGTCAGATCGCGCAGCCGATTTTGTCCAATGACGACATCTCCAACGCCTTTGATTCGATTACGTACGACAAAGGCGGCGGCGTGTTGGATATGTTCGAGCGCTATTACGGTGCCGAGGGCTTCCGCAAAGGCGTGAAACTGCACATGGAGCGCTACCGCTTTGGTGTGGCCACCGCCAAAGACTTCCTGCAATCCATCGCTGATGCCAACAACGACACCGAAGGGGTTGAAGCATTCCTGACGTTCCTGAACCAACCCGGCGTGCCGTTTGTGGACACCGAACTGCAGTGCTCGTCTTCGGGCGTGAAACTCGGGATCAAACAGAGCCGCTATGCCGTCGCCGGTGCGGAACTGGATGAAAAGCAAGCCGCGCAAACCTGGAACATTCCGATGTGCGTGGCATATGGAAATGGCGATAACCGCCAGCAGGTTTGCAAGGTCGTCAAAGGCAAAAAAGCCGAAATTGATCTGAACACCAAGCAGTGCCCGGCCTGGATCATGCCCAACGCCGACGGCGCCGGTTATTTCCGGTACGGCATGAACAACAAGCAATGGGACAAGCTGATCGTCAACGCCTCGGCGCTGACGGAAAAGGAAGTGCTCTCGGCGCTCGACAGCCTGGATGCGGCCTTTACCGGCGGCACCGTGGATGTGGACCTGTACCTGGAGCGCGTGAAATCCCTGCTGAAGCGCGGCGGCAAACTGGCCCCGTGGGATGTGGCCTCGGCCCCTATGGCCCGCCTCGCCTGGGTGAAAGATACATTGGTGAAAGACGCGACCCGCGCGAAAGTGGCGCAGTACCTGGCCGAGCTTTATGGCTCGTACTACGACAAGCTGGGCCTCGACCCGAACACACCGCTGGATAAGGAAAACCCGACGCAGGCAACGTTAATGCGCACACCGCTGGTGGGCCTGATGGCCCTTCAAGCGGAGCGCAAAGATGTGCGGGCTGAACTGGCCAAGCGTGGGGCGGCCTACTTAGGGATCGGCGGTACTGGCAAGATCACGCCATCGGCGATTGATCCCAGCATTGTTGATGTGGCGCTGATCGTCGCAATCCAAGATGTGGGAATGCCTGTCGCCGACGCGATCCTGACGCACCTGAAGACCGAGCGCAGCGCACTTATTCGCTCGCGTATGCTCACGGCCTTAAGCCGTGCGCGCGATCCGGCCATTGCGGAAAAGGCGCGTGCGTTGGCGCTCTCGCCTGACCTGCGCACCAACGAAGTACCGATTTTGGTGTACGGCGCTGTGCGGGAACCGGCAAACCGTGAAGCGGGCTGGGAGTGGTTCAAAAAGAACATCGACGCCATTTCCGAGCGCACACCACCGGCGGATCGCGGTGACCTGTCGGGCATCGGCAGCCGCTTCTGTTCCAAAGCCGAGCAGGATGGGTACAAGGCCTTCTTTGACGGGCGCATCAACTCCATGACCGGCGGACCGCGCCAGATGGCGCAAACCATGGAGCAGATGGATGGGTGCCGTGTTTTGATCGACAAACAGCGCGGCAAAGCCGAGAAGTACTTCAAGGCCGCACCGGGCGGACGTTCGTAAGGATCCCACATGAAACGCCGCAACGCCTTATCAACAATGATCGGTGCAGCAGCAGTTGCCGCCCTATCGGGAGAACAAGCAATGGCTAACAACAGCAAAACGATAGCAATCATCGGCACAGGCCGCATGGGCAGCGCCTTTGGCAAAACATTCGCCGCCGCCGGATATACGATCATCTATGGCTCGCGCAATCCATCGGATGAGAAAGTTGTGCACGTGGTGCAAACCACACCCGGCGCAACCGCCCTGAGCCAACACGAGGCCGTAAGTAAGGCCGGCATTATTATTTTGGCCACACCCTGGACCGCGACGGAGGTTGCGGTGAAATCCATGGGCGATCTGAGCGGCAAGCTGATCTTGGACCCCACCAACGCCATTCAGTTCGGCAAAGACGGCGCCGGGTTATCAGTCGATACATCAGGTGGCGAACTGGTGCGCGATTGGGCCAAGGGTGCGGCGGTTGTGAAAGCGTTCAATACCGTTGGCTACTTCGTGATCGCG
>JAEUKL010000321.1 GCA_016793005.1 Rhodospirillaceae bacterium
CTTAAAGGCCGTGCGGACCGGCGCTTGTACCTTCATTCCGCAGCCGTACGAGATGCAAGAGGTGGTCAACGTTATTTCCTCGATTGAGGAAACGCACACCCAGCGCTCGTACCGTGTTGTCATTGCCGAAGATGAAAAGAGCCTGGCGCAGTTTTATCAGGCCACGTTGGAGCACGCGGGTATGGATGTGCGCATTGTGCGCGACCCATCGAAGCTGTTGGAAACACTTTCTGGCTTCGATCCCGATATCATCATCATGGACGTGTATATGACGGACTGCACGGGGCTGGAGTTGGCCCAGATCGTGCGACAGTTTCCGGCCTATACCACGGTGCCGATCCTGTTTTTGTCGATGGAATCGCGGCTGGAATTGCAGCTTCAAGCGCGCCACCTGGGCGGTGACGACTTCCTGGTGAAGCCGTTGCAGCCCGCACAGCTGATTTCCGCCGTCATCAGCCGTTCGAACCGCTACCGGGATTTAAAGAAGCTCACCGACCGCGACAGCCTGACTGGGCTCCTCAATCACACAAATATCCAACGCAACCTTGAGCGCGAAATCAGCGTGGCCGCGCGCACCGGCGCGCCGGTATCTTTTGCCATGGTCGACATCGACCACTTCAAGAAGGTGAACGACACCTACGGGCACGTGGTGGGGGATCAGGTCCTGATCCGTGTCACGCATTTGTTGCGCAATCGCCTGCGCCGCGTTGACTATGTGGGGCGCTATGGCGGCGAAGAGTTCGCTGTCGTCATGCCGAACACCGATGCAGTTACCGCGCGCACGGTTGTGGATGCGTTGCGCGAGGCTGCCAACGAGATCGAGCACGATGCCGACGGCACCACGTTCCACATTACGTTCAGCGCCGGGATCGCCACGTACCCGCAGTTCGGCACCACGCTTGAAGTTACGCAAGCCGCTGATGAAGCGCTCTACGCTGCCAAGCACGGCGGGCGCAATCAGGTTGTGGTCGCGGCTGCGAAGAAGCCCGCCTAAATCCACTCAAGCCTAAATCCACTCAGCCGAGATCAACTAGCTCAGTTGTTTCGCCAAGCGCTCCACATACGCTTTGTAGATGGTGGGGGCGCGGCCCAATAACCACCGCATGACGTTTGAGTTGCCCAGGAAGCCTGAATGATCGTAGTGGCCGTTCATCTTGCGCATGGTGTCGATGCGTAAGTCGGTGGCGCCGGCGGCTTTGGCTTTGGCGGCCATCTCATCCAGCGGAATCTGGCGCGCTGTCACTTGGCGCTTTAACACGTCGGACAGAATTTTTGCCATGTCGTCCTGGCTCAAAGCCTCTGGGCCGGCAAGCTCGTAGGTGGCGTACAGATGGCCATCCTCCAGCGCGACTTTGGCTGTAACTTCGGCCAGATCCATCAGATCAGCGACGTTGAACTTCACATGGGTATTAAAAGCCATGGCGTGCACGCCTGTTGTGGTGATCTCTTTCCACAGCGCTTCCACGTGTTGCATGTAGCGGATCGGCTGAACAATCGTATAGGGCACGCCGGACTCGATGATCATCTCCTCGGTGTCGAGTTTGCGCGCATGGTGCGGCACTTCGCGGCGCAAAGGGTGCATCACCGAGTAATAGACAAAGCGCTTTACGTTGGCTTTTTGTGCAGCGGCCACAAAATAGCTGGTGATCAGTTTTTCGTCCGGGTGCATGGGCGGGCCGACATGCACCACCGCATCGCAGCCCAGGGTCGCCGCTTCAATGGTTTCGGGCTTCAGCATGTCGCCCACCACGATGTCGGTAATGCCTGTGGCGGCCTTCAGGCCGTCCACCTGGGCCGGATTGCGAATGAAGGCACGCACGTTGGCGCCTTTGGCCCGAAGGGCGTTGACGATGGCGCGGCCGGTGCGGCCATTCGCGGCGCTGACAAGAACTGTGGCAGGCATTCGGACAATCTCCCCATTTTCTGGATTAACCCAGCACACCGGACTGAGCCTTGCACCATGATTTCAGATTTTGTCCGGTGGCAGGTGAAATCCAAACACACCAACATGTTAGGCCGCCACAATTCTGCTCTGGAACGGCCATTTATCCGCGTTACGTCTGGGTTAGTCTGTATTGGCTCAGATCCCGCAATTTATTCGTCATAAACAAGAGATTGTGAATATTTCGCGCTTGGGTTTTAGCGGCGGGCCGATAAAATCCGGCGCGACACCTTATGCCACGGGAGCGGTGAGGGGATTATGTTCAAAGCGCTTCAATTCGCGGTCGCCGCGTCTGCTGTTGTATTCGTGACTCAACTTGCGGCGGCGCAGGACGTGCCCGCCGCCGAATCAACCGAGCGCGTTGTCGAAATCAAGAACCCTGAAAAATACCTTCGTCGTATGGGCCCGCAACCCAGTGCGGAGGCCCAGGAAGCAGCCCGCGAAATGGCCGAGCGTACGCAGGCGCAGCAAACGCCCAGTCCGCTGCTCAATCAGGCTAAGCCGTCGAAGGGCAGCAGCACAGCCGAACGTGCGCAAGCCATCATTACCGGAAGCTGGACGGTGATCCCCAATGCCACGCCGGGCGCGTTGGGCAACATCAGTTACGTACGCTTCCCGAACGCCAACACACTGGCCACCGCCACCTACACGGTGCGCATTATTGGTGATTCGACGGGGCGCGATTACGGCACAGCCACGTTTACCGTGCCGCCGCGCGCCTCGCCGCAATACTCGATGCAGGATTTGCTCGCCATCGCGCGTGGAACGTCGTTCGATCCCAATGACCTGAACCTGACGCTGTATGTACGCTCCAGCCATTATTACACCGGCTATCAGCACGTCTATTACAACACCAACACCGGCTTCTTTGAAAACATGTCGGTGTGTTCTTATGTCAACGGCATGGATTATCGCCCCTTGATGTCGGGCGTTGTGAACGTGCATTCATCGTTGCTGTCGTCGTTGTTCCCCAGCCTGATTACGATCCATAACGAAAATGCGTTCAGCACGACCATCCGTGCACGCGTGTATGAATCGCAAATCGGTACGTACCGCGGCATCGTCTCGTTCGTGGCGGCCGCCAATTCGACCTATACGTTCCTGTCCAGCGATATCGAGGCCGAGTTGGGGTACACACCTGGCTCGAATATCTATCATCTTAATCTCGTCTACGATGGTGATCCGTCGAACCCGCCCAACGTGATGACGTCGCATATCGTGACGAACTTGCGCGTCTTCGGTTCGGTCTTGAACCTCACGGCCATCTGCTCGATTGATGATTGAGTTGGGTTTAGGTCGCCGCGCCTGTCATCTCCGCTTTCGCGGGAGTGACGCCTTCAGTTTGATGTGGTCTGAGCTTGAAGCGTCGTGTTGTGCTTCCCACAAAAGATTAGCCCCGGCCCAGTCTTTCTGACTGAGTTCCCGGGGCCGTGGTCACCTCGATAAAACCTTGCAACGGTGAAGAGGAGGGTGAGGGACCGAAGTTCAACAATCTTTTTTTCATCGCGCGGTGTATGTGCCTGACGGGCGAGCCTTGCGATGTTTCAGGGACCGTTCCTACCAACGAAAATCCCTTTGGCGTGAATCCCTTTAGCTAAAATCCTTATTCCTTGATGACGCCGCGCACATCGACGAGTTGCGAGGCAATCGCTTCATTCACTTCGTTGTAGGCTGCTTCCATTTCCTGCAAGCGCAGGCGCATGCCTTTCAATGTTTCCACTTCCGCATCCGTCATGGGCGTGCGGTTCGACGCGGTGGTCAGCGTCATGGCCAGATATTTCGCTTTCATCTCGGCCATCATCTTGGTCAGGTCGATCATCTCGCGCGGGTCGATCACATCGACATGACGCTTGATCGCGCGGCGCATTTCATCTTCGGCGATCTGGTTGAGGTGACGCGCAAACTGGCTCGACGACAGCGACTGCGGGGCCGCAAACTTGTCGGCCGCAGGTGCTGCCGCTGTGCTCTCCGACACGGCAGGGTCGGCATGACGCCGGACCGAAATGAAATCGATAACAGACATGACCACTCCAAATTTCGATGTGCCCAGGCTTTCTAGCCGGGGCTACGTGGTCAGATTTGCAAGCTCTATGCCAACGCTCAGGGCCTGAAAAATATCATTATTTCAATGTATTAACGCGGGTTTGGGCGCGGTGGGACATGCGGCCTGGGCAAATTCTGCCACGCACGTCCTGGTAACCTTTGCCGCCTCATCGCAAAGCGGCGGCGTCCGAGTGGCTGTGGATAAAAAGTGCGGCAGCGCAACTTTATATCGCGGCCATTGCGGTGTCATAGGACGGTACTCTAAGGTCCTGGCAGGTATGGGATTTGCCGACGCCGGTGGGGACTGGCGGGCAAACCAAAAAAATCAGTGGGGAAATTTCCAATGACGGATACGGCAGGTCAAAGCCGCTTGTTCATTAAAAAGTCGGTCGATCAGATTCAGCGTGAGTCCACCAACCATGGACTGAAGCGCACGCTGGGCAAATGGAACCTCGTGTTCTTAGGCATCGGCTGCATCATCGGCGCGGGTATCTATGTGATGACCGGTAACGCGGCCGCGAATTTCGCAGGTCCGGGCGTGATGCTCTCGTTCATCATCGCAGGCCTAGCGTGTGCGTTTGCCGGGCTTTGCTACGCCGAACTGGCGTCGACCATGCCGGTGGCCGGATCGGCTTACACATATTCTTATGCCACCATGGGCGAAGTGATTGCCTGGGTGATGGGGTGGCTTCTGGTGCTGGAGTACGGCGTTGCCGCCGCCACCGTGGCGGTGGGCTGGTCGGGCTACGTCGTCAGCTTGCTGAAGTCGTGGGGGATTACCGTATCGCCCGAGCTTGCTGCGTCAACCATTCAGTTTGTGACGGACAGCGCCACAGGCGTCGGGTCATTCCAGGTCACGTCTGATTTCAACTTGGTTGCCGCCATTGGCATTTTGCTGGTGACCGCGTTGCTGGTCGTCGGCGTGTCTGAATCGGCCTCGGTCAACAACGTGATCGTCTTTATCAAAGTCGGTGTGTTGATTGCCTTCATCATCGCAGGCCTGGCTTACATCAATTCAGACAACTGGTTCCCATTCATCCCTGAAAACGAAGGCGGCTTTAAATATGGGTTTGAGGGTGTCTTCCGCGCCGCTTCGGTGATCTTCTTCGCCTACGTCGGCTTCGAAGCGGTTTCAACCGCCGCCGCTGAAGCACGCGATCCGCAGAAGGATATGCCCTTCGGCATCTTGGGTTCGCTGTTTATCTGCACGGGCATCTACATCATCGTCGCCGCCGTGCTGACCGGCATCGTGCCGTTCCGCGAGTTAGGTGTACCTGAACCGATTGCCATTGCGGTCGACCGTATGGGCATGCCGGCGTTCTCGATGGCCATTAAGATCGGTGCTGTGGCCGGCTTGTCGTCGGTGATGCTGATTCTCACCTACGGCCAATCGCGCATCTTCTACGCCATGGCCCGTGATGGCCTGCTGCCGAAGGTGTTTGCCGCCGTGCACCAAACCTTCCGCACGCCGTGGATCGGCACCATCGTGCTGGGGGCTTTGATTGCGGTTGCCGCCTCGCTGCTGCCCATCACCATCCTAGGTGATCTGGTCAGCTTGGGCACCGCGTTCGCGTTCGGCATTGTGTGTGTGAGCGTGCTGTGGCTGCGTAAAACGCGCCCCGATCTGCATCGCCCGTTTGTCGCCCCCGGCGGCATCTGGGTGCCGATTGCGGGCATTATCGGTGCGGCTATCATGGCGGCGCCCTTGATCATCGACATCATTGTGAAGGCCACGGAAGGCGATCCGATCCCGGCCATCATCCTGACGGGTTATCTGGTGTTGGGCGCTCTGATTTATATCTTCTACGGCTTGGCGAACTCGCGGTTGGCCAAGGGCCTAGATATCTTGGAAGACAGCACTTTACCGGGCGCTATGCAGGCCGCCGCCCATGGCCT
>JAEUKL010000323.1 GCA_016793005.1 Rhodospirillaceae bacterium
GGCATCGACCTGATGCCGCACGTCTCAAACTCGATGCAGCAGCGCCTTGCCAAAGATGACGACTACCAGCGCATCCATGGCGAGCCGCCCGTCATCGCAACCATGCTGAAGAACGGCTGGATTGGCCGCAAAGGCCCCAGCGGCTTCTACAAGATGACCAAGAACCCCGATGGATCGCGCAGCAAAGAGAGCATCAACCTCAAAACGGCGGCTTATGGCCCCTCGGTGAAAGCCAGCCTGGAAAGCTTAAGCGTTTCAAAAAAAGGCGGCCTGAAAGCCCTGGTGGAGCACCCCGACAAGGGCGGGCAGTTCGCCTGGAACCTGGCGAGCCAAGGGCTGGTCTACACAGCATCTCTGGTGCCTGAAATCGCCGATACCATCGTCGATGTCGATGAAGCCATGAAAGACGGCTACGGCTGGGAAAATGGCCCGTTCGAGACCATCGATAAAATGGGCGCCGCCTGGTTTGCCGAAAAACTGGCGAAAGCCGGCAAGAAGGTTCCGCCGCTGTTGAAGCTCGCCGCCGAGAAAGGCGGCTTCTACCGCGTTGAAGGCGGCAAGCTTCAATACCTGACCACCAAAGGCGACTATGCCGATGTGGTGCGGGCGCCGGGCGTGCTGAAACTGGCCGATATCAAACGCGCGGGCAAACCGCTGATCAAAAATCCGTCGGCGCGCGTGTGGGACATTGGCGACGGCGTGTTGTGCTTCGAGTTTGCCTCGAAGATGAACGCGCTCGATCCCCTGACGATGCAGGGGTACAAAGACACCATGAAGTTCATGAAGGCCAACACACAGTACAAGGCCCTCGTGATTCACAATGAAGGCCCCAATTTTTCTGTCGGAGCCAACATTGGTTTGGTGATCTTCGCGGCCAACCTTGCGGTGTGGGGCGAAATTGAAAGCCAGATCGAAGACGGCCAGAAAACCTATCTGGCCCTCAAACAAGCCCCCTTCCCCGTCGTCTCGGCCCCCATGGGCATGGCGCTGGGTGGCGGCTGCGAAATCCTGCTGCATTCCGATGCCATTCAGGCGCACGCAGAACTTTACACCGGCTTGGTGGAAGTGGGCGTGGGCGTGATCCCAGGCTGGGGCGGCTGCAAGGAAATGCTGCTGCGCTACAAGGCCGACAAACGCTTGCCCAAGGGGCCCATGCCCGCCGTGGCTAAGGCGTTCGAGATGATCGGAACGGCACAAGTCTCGAAGTCGGCGTTTGAAGCCAAGGAAATGGGTTTCCTGCGTGCGACAGACGGCATCACCATGAACCGCGACCGGGTTCTGGCCGATGCCAAAGCCAAGGCGCTTGCACTGGCGAAAGACTATCAGCCACCGAAAGAGCAGATCATCGCGCTGCCTGGCCCGACGGGCGTTGCGGCGCTGAAACTGGCTCTGTCCGGCTTTATCGCCACCGGCAAAGCCACACCGCACGATGTAACGGTGTCATTAGCACTCGCAAAAGTGCTGACCGGCGGCAAGACGGATCACACTGAAACCGTGACCGAGAAAGACCTGTTGAAGTTGGAACGCCAGGCCTTCTTAGAGCTGTTGAAAACCAACGCCACGCTGGCCCGCATCGAGCACATGCTCGATACCGGCAAGCCGTTACGGAATTAAGGGAGAACGATCATGGCCACATATACAGCGCCCTTACGCGATATGAAGTTTGTGTTCCGCGAACTGTTCGACGGCGACGGTTTGCAGCACCTGGAAGGCTACGGCGATTTTACACCCGACGTGGTGGACGCCGTGCTGGAAGAAGCCGGCAAGCTGGCGCAGGAAGTGCTGTTCCCGCTCAATCGCTCGGGCGACGAAGAAGGTTGCACGCTGGAAAACGGCGTCGTGCGTACGCCCAAAGGCTTCAAGGAAGCCTATGAACAGTTCGCCGCCGGCGGCTGGTGCGGCACAGCAGCCGATCCGAAATACGGCGGCCAGGGCATGCCCAAATCGCTGAACATGCTGATCGAAGAGATGATCTGCTCGGCCAACATGGCCTTCGGCATGTATCCGGGCCTGACCCACGGCGCCTATAACGCGCTGGAACTCTACGGCACCGACGAACAGAAGCAGACTTACTTACCCAAGTTCGCCGACGGAACCTGGTCTGGGACCATGTGCCTGACCGAGCCCCATTGCGGCACGGACTTGGGCCTGATCCGCACCAAAGCAGTTCCGCAGGATGACGGCAGCTACAAAATCACCGGCACCAAGATTTTCATCTCGGCCGGAGAGCATGATCTGACGCAGAACATCTGCCACTTGGTGTTGGCCAAGTTGCCCGATGCGCCGCCGGGCGTGAAAGGCATCAGCCTGTTCATCACGCCGAAGTTTATCCCCAAGCCCGATGGCTCGGTGGGTCAGCGCAATTCATTGGCTGTAGGTTCGCTGGAACACAAAATGGGCATCAAGGCCAACGCCACGTGTGTCATGAACTTTGACGGCGCAACTGGTTGGTTGGTGGGCGAAAAGCACAAAGGCATGCGGGCCATGTTCGCCATGATGAACACCGCGCGTTTGGGTGTCGGCGTACAAGGCTTGGGCTTAGCGGAAGCCGCGTACCAAAGCGGTTTGGCTTATGCGAAGGACCGCCTGCAAGGCCGCGCACTTAAAGGGGCCACGCAGCCCGACAAGCCGGCGGATCCGATCATTGTGCACCCCGACGTGCGCAAAAATCTCTTGACCGGCAAGGCCCTGACCGAAGGTGTGCGCGCCATGGTGATGTGGGTGGCGCAAGCGCTTGATCAAGCGTCGCATGCCGAAACGGCAGAACAACGCCAAGCCGCGGACGACTTGGTGCAGTTGTTGACCCCCATCGTGAAATCCTTCGGCACCGACACGGGCTTCAACGTCGCGAACCTGGGCGTACAAGTATACGGTGGCCACGGCTTCATCCGTGAACACGGCATGGAGCAGTTCGTCCGCGATGCCCGCATTACGCAGTTGTACGAAGGCACCAACGGCATTCAGGCACTCGACCTGGTGGGCCGCAAAATGGGCGCACACTACGGCCGTTACCTGCGGGCACTCTTCCACCCGGTGCAGGCGTTCATTGAAGAAAACGCATCTGACCCGGCCATGGAAGATTATGTAATGCAACTGGCCAAGGCTGTAGGCCGCTTGCAGCAGGCCGTGGGCGCCGTGGCACAAAAGGGCATGAGCAACCCGGACGAAGCCGGCGCCGCCTCGATGGATTTGCTGAATCTCTTTGCCTATGTCGTCCTGGGCTACCTGTGGGCACGGATGGCGAAGCTGGCGCTCGCGAAACAAGGCGATGACCCGACGGGCTTCTACAAAAGCAAAATCAAAACCGCCAACTTCTACATGGCGAAGATTCTGCCCCAGACCGGCGCGCTGCTGTCGACCATTCTGGCCGGCGGCAAGACGCTGATGGATGTGGAAGAAGACCTGTTCGATACGGCGTTCGCAGCTTAACGGCTGTGCAAAGCGCCGTATGAACCTGATCTTCCGGTTTATCTGGACCATGCTGCGCGCCTGGTATGGGCGCGCAGTCCACGGCCCTGTGGGACTATTCGCGGAAGTGTCGTACCGCTTCCGCTGCATGCCGACGGACTTGGACGTCAACATGCACATGACCAACAGCCGCTACGCCAGCTTCATGGATATCGTGCGCATCGCCATGATGGTGCGCAACGGTGCGTGGGCCAACATCCGTGCGGCGAAGCTGTTCCCGGTACTGGGGTCAAACGCAATGCGATTTCGGCGCGCCGTCAATCCGTTCCAGCGCTTTACCGTGACCGCGCAAACCATCGGCTGGGATCATAAATTCATCTATATCGGGCATAAGTTGCTGGTGGACGGCGATGTTGCCGCCGTCGCCATCGCCAAGGCAGCTTTCATTGGCCCACAGGGGCGGATTGATACGTACGATCTCATCAAGATCATGGGTTATGACGGCCCTGAGTTGCCGCCCAACGAAATGATCGAGCGTGCGAAAGCCTTGGACGAGGCTTTAAAGGCTTAAGCGTTGTGCACGAAGGGCGGCGGCGCGCCGCGCACGACGGCGGTGTAGAATGTCTCGATATCGCGGACCACAAGTTCTGGCTGGCCCAACGGTGACGCCTGGAACAGGCCGCGCAGCTTCAGGCGCAGGTCATTCAGTTTGGTTACGTCCGCCGCAAGCCTAGCCGCGATCTCCGCCAACTGCCCTGGTTTTCGCGCAATCAGATCCGGCAAGCCGATCTGTGAAAGCACACTGGCCGACACGCGCGCCATGTAACGATCACCGAACACCGCCAGCACCGGCACCCCCATGATCAGCGCATCGCACGTGGTGGTGTAGCCGTTGAAGGGGATCGGATCGAGCGCGATATCCACTTTGGCATAATCGCGGTAATTGTCGGGCAGCGACGTCATGCCCAGGAATTCGATCCGCTCAGGCGCGATCCCCTGCCCGGCAAAATACTGCAGAATGTTCGCGCCCGCCGCACGATCCACGAATGTGCGGTCTTTCAGCAGCAACCGGCTATTCGGAACAGCCCGCAGAACCCCGGCCCACAGATCAAACGTCGCTGGGGTCAGCTTTGCGCGATTGTTGAACGACCCGAACGTCACAACCCCCGCCGCCAGCGCAGGCGTTGGCGTTACATCGGGCAAATCGCACAACGGCGCATACGTTGCGTAGCCATGCGGCAAGCGCACCAGTTCCTCGGTGTCGAAGGCGTTGCCCTCCTCGGGCAAGCTGCCCAAAGCGTCGGTCAGGCGATAGTCGATGCACGTGAGGCCGGTGGTGATCGGCAGACCCAAGTAGGTCACGGCAAAAGGCGCCGGCTCGCGTGCAAACACCGGCAAGCGGTGGCCTTCTGTGTGGCCGTTACAGTCGATCAGCACATCTATGGCATCGGCCTGGATCTGGCGTGCGGCGGCATCGTCATCCAGGTACCGAATGTCCCGCCAGTGATCGACGCTGGCTTTGAATCGCGCCGTCACCGCATCATCACGCGCATTATTCGAGTAGGCGTAAACCTCGAACCCTGCGCGGTCATGGGCCCGCATCAGCGGCAGCAGGAACATCGCACACGCATGCTCCCGAAAATCCGACGATACGTAGCCGAGCCGAATGCGCACCGCAGGCTCTTTGGCCACGGGCGGCAGCGGGCGCACGATTGCTTCGAGAATTTCGCCAAATTTTTGGTGCCGCGCGAACACCTCCTGCGGCGACAGGTCTGCCTGATATGCTGCCGCCAATAGCATGGCAGACCACGCATACGTATGGCGCGGATTAATTTTAATGGCGGCCTCATAGGCCAGACGCGCCTCGGCCCAACGGCCCATTTTGCTGGCAATGCTGCCCAGCGTGGTGAGCCCGGAAATATCCTGCGGCTGCAATGCAACCGCATGGCGCGCATGCGCATAGGCATCGTTCAGTTGCCCGGTCCGCAACCCCAACTGCGCGGCGGTGATATGCACCAGATGCGAGTTCGGGTGATGCGACAGCGCCTGCATGAGAAACTGCGCGCACGCCGCCTCATCACCCCGATTGGCTTCAATCTGGGCCCGTCCGATCAAAGCACCTTCATGGGTCGGCTCAATCCGCAGCGTTGTATCGTACGACGCGATAGCCAGTTCAAGCGGGCCCAAACGCTCACATAACCGGCCCAGGTTGTAGTGGGCTTGCAGGTAATCGGGGTTCAATGCGGTCGCCTGCTGAAGCACTTTGCGACCGTCTTCAGGCCTGCCCGCCTCCATCAGCGCGCAGCCCAGGTTGTTCAGCACAGCGACCGATTGCGGCAGAAACTTACGGGCTTGCTCGAAGCCCGACACAGCCGCCGCATAATTCGCCCGTGATAGATAAACCCCGGCACCTTTGGCGTGCAGCCGACCTACAGTGGGGGTTAATCGCAGCGCCTTGGTGTAGTGTCCCAAAGCCTCTTCCAGACGGCCTGATGCAGCGGCCTCATCGCCCCGGCGTTCTAATTGGGCGGATTGATCCGCTGCACTCACAACCGCCTCATACTGTCGAAAACGCTACTTCGCGTTCATAAAGATCCGCGCCAACGCAGGCAGCAGGATAATCGCGCCCAGCATGTTTGCCACAAACATGAACGATAGCAACAGCCCCATGTCCGCCTGGAACTGCAAAGCCGAGAAAATCCAGGTACCCACCCCAATCGTCAGGGTTAACCCGGTCATCACGACGGCGTTCCCTGAGATTTGCAGGGTGCGGAAGAAGGCTTCGCGTAAGGGTGTGCCGCGATCCAGCATGCCTTTCAGGCGCGCAAAGATATAAATGCCGTAGTCGACACCAATACCAACGCCCAGGGCCGCGACGGGCAATGTCGAAACCTTCAAGCCGATATCGAGCAACACCATGACCCAGTAGCACATGAACGATACAAGAACTAAGGGCAGCAGGATGCAGATGGTGGGCCGCCACGAGCGGAACAGCGCCAAGCACAAGACGCCGATGGCGGCGTACACCCACAACAGAATCGGAAACTCATTGGCAGCAACAACTTCATTGGTGGCCGCCATCACGCCAACATTGCCTGTGGCGAGGCGGAATTTATGCCGCTCGCTGTCGTTGGCTTTGGCGTAATCCTTTACCGCCTTGACGATGTGTTCAATGGTTTCCGCCTTGTGATCCTTGGTGAAGATCACCACCGGCATCACGCTGCAATCGCGGTTCAAAAGGCCGGTCGAGGTGTCAATGCTTTGGGTGGACTGCACCAACAACTGCTCATTGCGGGGCAGTACGCGCCACTTCAAATTGCCTTCGTTCCAACCGGCGTTTACCAGCTTGGCCGCCTGCGGCATCGAGATTGTGGACTGCACGCCCGTGATGTTGCTGATCTCCCAGGCGAAGTCGTCAATCTTGGCCATCACGTCGTGCTGAATGCACCCATTGGGGACCGTTTCGACAATGACCTGAATGACGTCGGTACCAATCGAGAAGCTTTTCGTAATCACGCGGTCGTCTTGGTTATAGCGCGATTCAGGACGCAGTTCCGGCACGCCCGACAGCACATCGCCAATACGCACATCGCGCGACATGACCGCACTGATGCCGAACAGGACAATGCTAATCCCAATGGCAATTGTGGCGTTCTTTTTCTCGGTGAAGCTGGCCAGCATCTGCCAGAAGGGTTCACGCGCCGCTGTCGCCTTGGCCAGGCGTTCACGGTACTTTGGGCCCAGTTCCAGGAACGAGGCCAACAGCGGGATCAGGAACAAGTTGGTCAGGATCACGCAGAACACACCGATGGAAGCCGTAATCGCCACTTCCTGAATGATGCGAATATCAATGAGAAGAATCGTCAGGAAGCCGAACACATCGGCCAGCGCGGCCACGGCCCCCGTCAGCACCAATTTCTTGAAAGCGGTTTTGGCGGCGTCAAAGCCGCTCATGCCCTGCAAAATCCCCTCGCCGATCACGTTGATCTTCTGCACGCCGTGCGACACACCGATCGCAAAAGTGAGGAACGGCACCAGAATCGACATGGGATCGAGGCCGAAGTTGAACACGGTCAGCAGGCCCATGTTCCACACGACAGCCACCAACGAACAGATCAGCGGCATCAACATCATACGAATAGAGTGCGTGAAGAAGTAGACCAGCGCTGCCGAAATAAAGAAGGCAATGACGAAGAAGCCCACGACGCCCAGGGCGCCATCGGCCACGTCGCCAATCACTTTCGCAAAGCCGACGATATGAATGGAAATGCCGTCTTTCTCGAACTTGGCGCGAATATCGCTTTCCAGCAGATCGGCCACCTTGAAGTAATCGAGCTTCTGGCCGGTTTGCGGATCGCGTTCGACCAACTGCGCGCTGACGAGAGCCGCCGTAAAGTCGTTCGCCACGAGGCGCCCGACCTGCCCGGATTTCAAGATGTTCTCGCGGACTGTCGACAGCATTTCGGGCGTGGGCTGGAAATCGGCCGGGATTACGTTGCCGCCGGCAAAGCCGCCTTCAACGATTTCGATAAAACGCACATTGGGCGTATAAATCGACGTGACAGTCGAGCGGTCCACACCCGGCAGGAAAAACACTGCGTCCGTCACCTGCTTCATGGTCGTGAAGAACTCAGGTGTGAAGATGTCGCCTTTATCGACTTTCACCGCGATCAACAGTCGGTTGGCGCCACCGAACTGATCTTGATACTGCAGGAAGGTTTTGATGTAGGGGTGTTTCAACGGCAGTTGTTTTTCAAAACCTGCATCCACCTTCAGCAGCGAGGCCTGCCAGCCCAAAAAGATGGTCAGCGCCGCAAACAGCGCCATGACGAGGCCGCGGTTGCCAAAAATCGCATCGGCTAAACGTTCGACGAACCGGTTCACGATTGCGCCTCCAACGGACGAATGCCTTTTTCTCCGTAGGCCAACAACTTACCGTTCGCCAGTTCGATCACGCCGGACATGGCCTCGCGGTCTTTCAGATTTGTGAGCTTGAAATTCTGGCCGTCGGTGCTGGTCAGCACCGCACCCGCCAGACCCACAATGTAGACACTACCGTCCTTGCGCTGGGTTGCCCCCAAAAGTGAGGCCGTCGTGCCGGTGTTGATCTGAGCCCAGGTTTTGCCCTGATCGGCCGAGCGGAACAGATTGCCGCGCAAGCCATACGCCAGCAGCGCGCCATCGGTCAGCGCCAACAGCCCAAAATACGTGCCGGTATAGGGCGAAGATTCAACGGCGGTCCACGTCACGCCCGCATCGGCCGAGCGGAACATACCGCCGGTTTCACCCGCCACCACCAGAGAACCGTCTTTGAGGACAGCCGCAGCATACAAGTGGGGCTCGTCGTCGGATATGCGGCGGTCTTCCCAGGTTTCGCCACCGTCGTTGGTTTCTTTCAGCAGGCCATAGGCGCCGATGGCCATGCCATGATCCGCATTGTCAAACCAAACGTCCAACAGCGGGCTTTCAAGCTCTGGTTCCTGGCTTTTGATCGCCCAGGTCTGGCCGCCGTCGGTAGTGCGTAAAATCGTCGCATCGTGCCCCACGGCAACACCATTGGTGGCCGAGGACATGGCGACAGCCGTGAGCATAACCGCCACTGGCGATGGAATTTGGGCCCAAGATGCGCCAGCATCTGTAGACCGCAAAATGAACCCGCGGTCGCCAACGGCAACCAGGGCTTCACCCGCCTGGGCCACACCCAACACCAGCGATGAGGCCGCCAGCGGATAGACCTTTGGCGGAACTTGCGCGCGCGCACGCTTCAAAGGCCAAGCCCCAAAAAGGAGCGAGGCTCCGGCAACTGCCGAAGCCCCGACCCCGAACCAAGCGCGGCGCGAATACGACGCAGCGAATGTTTTACGCACCATCTTCCTCCGATGGCTTAAGCCTGTTTAACGCACGCGCCTCTATCGCACGCCTTCACGGCGCAGCGATTCAGGCGAGTAGTCGTTGACACTCATCGGCGCATCGAAGCGCAGATAATCGTCCTTGTCCTTCACGCCGAACGCCAAGTAACGGCCGTTCTGCAAGTCGTAGTGGGCGTGGATGGTATCCCACAGCAGCGGTTGTTCGTAGTACTGGATCGGATAGGCTTCCGACATACGCCAGATCTGGCCACGGCCGTCGTAGTTGTCGACCACCACGGCCTGCCAGCTATCTTCATCGAAATAGAACACACGCTTAGCGTAAACGTGACTGGTGCCTTGCTTCAACGTGGCCTCTGTCACCCACACGCGATGCTTTTCGTACCGCAGAACATCGGGGTTCAGGTGGCCCGCTTTGACCACATCGCCCACAGGCACCGCACCATCCAGCTTATAGGTGTTGTAGGGCACCAGCATTTCTACGCGGCCCTTCAGGTTCCACTCGTAACGGTCGGGCGCGCCGTTGAACATATCCAGTTGGTCATTCGTACGCTGGCCGTCTGAGGCCGTACCCGGATTATCGTAAGCAACGTTAGGCGCGCGGCGTACGCGGCGCTGACCTGGATTGTACGTCCAGGCGTTGCGCGGCTCGGCGGCCTGATCCAGCGTTTCGTGGACCAGCAAAATCGTACCGGCCAACCGCGCAGGTGCCGTCACTTCCTGCAGGAAGTACGCCAGGCGGTTGTTGATGTTGGCGATGGTGGCGCCCTCGCGGTTATAGGCCCACAGCACGCGCTCCGAGAACTGCACGGGCGTGAACGAGCCGTCAGGCGTCGGCACCACTTGCTTCACGCTACGTTCGGTGGTTTCACCGCGAT
Organism: Rhodospirillaceae bacterium; assembly: GCA_016793005.1. GTDB lineage: Bacteria > Pseudomonadota > Alphaproteobacteria > Rhodospirillales > Rhodospirillaceae. The sequence continues at coordinate 10,154 of JAEUKL010000323.1, forward strand.
AACGCGTCAGGTGGTTCCAGATCGTTTCCAGGCCGTTCTTGGGGATCGGAAACGGAATGGACCGGGTTGCGTTCTTAATGCCGTTCCCGTCAGCAGTCAGTTCAGCAGTTGTCGCGTTTTGAATCACGGCATCCATGACAGCTTTGGAGTAACCGGCCGACCGGCGCGACGGATAGACCTTCATTTTGTAGTCGGGGTAGCGTTTGAACATCGCCAATTGGCCCGGCGACAGCAGGTCTTTGTATTTGTCGACGTTGGCTGCCGTCACTTCATACAGCGGCTGATCGGATGCAAACGGGTCCGGGTGCGGTGCGCCCGGCTTGTAGCCTGCGGGCGCCTGCGTAATGCCGCCGGTCCAGGCCGGGATGCTGCCGTCGGCGTTGGCGGCCTTCACCGCACCCACCGGCGTCAGCGTTGAAGCCAGTTGGGCCGCTTCTTGCGCTGAGACTTTCGCAAGTGCAGGTGCCGCCCAGAATGCCAGAGCCACTGCGGTTGCGGCGCTCCAGGACAATGTAGAACGAACTTTCATTTGATCCTCCCAGATTCACACGCGATTAGAACGAGTAGCTGACGCTGAACTGCACGAAGTCGCGGTCGCGCAGCAGGTTGTAGACGCCGCCGCCCCAGTTGGTCGTATAGGCCAGCGAGGCCTGCCAGGCGTTCAGGTAACTTGCGCCCAAAGCCAGGGTGAGCGATTTGCGGCCGTCGACAAAGTTGCCAATCGGCGCCGGCGTAGTGCCGGTGACGTCATGGTTGAACGCAATCGTCGGCTGCAAGGTGACGGAGCCGATGGCGTTGTTGATGTCGCCGCGCAAGGCCAAGCGATAGCCCCACGAGAAGGCATCAGCGAAGCCTTTGATGGGTGCGGTCCCCGGCTGCAGCGTCAGCTGCGTGAAGACCGGATTGGCGCTGGTGAAGGTACCCGGACCTTCGTAACGCAACACCGACTTGCCTTCCATGTTGTGGATCCACGTGGCGCCCACTTCACCCACCAGGGCGATCTGATCGAACGGCCCTAGCGTCGGGATCAACTCGGTGACGGTCCCTTGCGCCTGGCTATAGTCTTTGCGGCGCCAGCCCACGACTTCCTGATTGAAGCCATAACGGCCCAACTGGCTGCGGCCGAAGATCGGCACGCCCGCAGGCGCCAAACCTAAGAACGAGTCAATCGGCGACAGGGCCGCGAACAACAGTTCCACGTCGTCGACCTGCAATGGTTGATCAAAGTGGTACGAGTATTCGGCCTGGATCGCCGTGCCGCCGATGGTGGTATTGAAACTGCCACCCACCAGCTTGATGTCTTCCGGGAACTCACGGTAGTAGGCGGCCGTACGCGCATAATCGCCCAACACCAGGCCCGACAACTGGCCGGTGCGGCCCGACAGCACGGGCAAGCGGCTGTGGTACTTGATGAAGTACGCGCCGAATTCAGTGTCATTCAGCTCGGTCGCCAAGTAGCGCAACGCCACACCGAATTGGCCACCGTCAGACGCATCGCGGTCCGGCGCACGGTTGACGATCGAGCCCACGGGCGGCTGGCTTAAGCTGGCCGGATTGTCTTTCGGACCCGGCGGCAGACCGAAACGTAAGAACACGTACTGACCGCCGGGGCTGGCGAAATCGTTGGTCGAGAAGAACGTGCCTTCCGATTCAATTTCGGTGTGATCCCAACCGATTTGATAGAACGCTTCAATCGACAGGTCGCCGAAACCGATGGAGCTTTGAACAATCGGCACCGGCACCACGCCTTCGCGCAGTTCAGAGCCCGCCGTGCGCAGTTTGCTGACATCGAACGGGTTGACGACGTTGATGCCGTTCTGGATGAATGTGCTTTCACCCCAGCTCAGCACTTGGTTCCCGACGCGCACGCTTAAGGGGTGATCGCCCACATCGAAATTACCCGCGATATACAAATCGAGCAGGTCGGCATCCAAGCCGCTCAAATGTTGGGCACGTCCCGTTAGCGGTGTGCGGTCCAAGGTCGTCGAGCGGTTGATGTGGTCGTAGAAGTAATTGACGCGTGCGAAGAACGAAATGTTGTCCGCTTTCAGCTGCAACTCATTCACGCCGCGTGCAACGGCCGAGACAAAATCACCTTTCGAGAAGTTGAGGTTGCCGTTGTCGCCGTTGATCGAGAACGCGCGGCCGCCGTTGACCAAGCCGATCAAATCAGGATCAGCGCTTTTCGTGCGGATCGCAGCGCCGAATGTGTAGGTGCTGTCCAGCGAACCGGTAATTCCGTTGTCGAGTGTGAAGTCGACCGCTGAAGCCGTCGGCGCAAAAGCCGACAGCGCCATCACAGCAGCGCTTGTTCGCGCCAAGGTTGCCAAAACCTTTGTCGTACCCGAGCGCAGAACTTGAAAATGAGACATCGTTGAAACCCCTCAGCAGATGAAAGCCACAGGGCACGGAAAACTCAGTCCGCTTGCCCTCATATCGTTGATTTACAAGATATTATGGGCAGTGTGGGGTCTGCGGCAAGGCCAGCAAACGGAGTATCTTTGTTCGCAGGTGCAGCAAAGATGGGACGGGTATGACGGCCGGTTTTAGGCCGCCAGATTCTCGCCTTTGATGGCGCGCTCAAGCAACGTGAGCGACTCTTTCAGACCGTAAAGCGCAATGAACGACCCCATGCGTGGACCTTGGTCTTGGCCCAACAAAATCTGGTAAAGCGCCTTAAACCAATCACGCAAACCCGGGAATGTGGCGGCATGTTTTTTGCCGATTTCGAACACCAAAGTTTGTAACGCTTCGGCAGTGGGTTCACCTGTGAAAGCGACTAAAATGTCACGCAGATCAATTAAAGCTTTCACTTCATCGGGCGAAGCAGCGCGGTAGGTCTTGGTGGGCTTCACGAAGTCTTGATAGTAGGCGACCGCGTACTTCACCAGTTTGTCGAGTAACGGCGCTGTGGCCGGTGCGGCTCCCGGCGCGTAGCGCGACACATAAGCCCACATCACCTCTGGCCCTTCGGCGTGCGCAACGCCGGCGAGGTTCAGCAGCAACCCAAACGTGAGCGGCACTTTTTCAGTCGGCGGCGTACCGCCATGAATGTGCCAGACAGGATTATCGAGTTTCTTCGCATCTTCCTCGGCCGGGAACTTTTCTAAAAAGTCCACGTACTCATCAACCGCCTTGGGGATCACATCAAAGTGCAGACGCTTCGCGGTCTTGGGCTTCTGATACATGAAGAGCGCCAGACTTTCCGGCGGCGCGTACTTCAACCAATCATCCACCGACAAGCCGTTGCCTTTGGACTTGGAAATCTTCTGGCCTTCTTCGTCCAGGAACAACTCATACGTCAGGTTCTGCGGCGGCGTGCCGCCCAGGATTTGGCAAATTCGGCTTGAAAGACGCACAGAGTCGATCAGGTCTTTGCCCGACATTTCATAATCAACGCCCAGCGCGTACCAGCGCATGGCCCAGTCGCACTTCCATTGCAGCTTGGTGTGCCCGCCGGTGACCAGCGTTTCGATTTTCTCGCCTGCATCATTCACGTAGACAATCGTGCCCGCTTTCACATCGCGGTGCACGACCGGCACTTGCAGCACCACACCCGTCTTGGGGCATACGGGCAGGAACGGCGAATAGGTTTCGCGGCGCTCAGGGCCCAGTGTGGGCAGAATGACATTGATCACATCATCGTAGCGTTCAAGCACGCGCAGCAGCGCGTTGTCGAACTGGCCCGATTTATAAGCTTCCGTCGAGCTTTTGAATTCGTACTCAAACCCGAAGCTATCCAAAAACGCCTTCAGGCGGGCGTTGTTATGGGCGCCAAAGCTGTCGTGGGTCCCAAACGGATCCGGGATGCTGGTGAGCGGCTTGCCCAAATGCTGCGCCACCATCTCTTTGTTGGGCACGTTGTCCGGCACTTTGCGCAGACCGTCCATGTCGTCCGAGAACGCGAACAGGCGCGTCTTCACGCCTGGATACGCCAATTCAAACGCGCGGCGCACCATGGTGGTGCGCACCACTTCGCCGAAGGTGCCGATGTGCGGCAGACCAGACGGGCCATAGCCGGTTTCAAACAGCACATAGCCCTTGTCCGGCACTTTGGATTTCAGACGGTCGTCCCACAACGTGCGGGCTTCCTGAAACGGCCAGGCGGTCGCGTTACGGGCGAGGTCTGAAAAGGCGGTCATGGGCAAAAAAGCTGCAAAAAAACGGGGGAAATGGGGTGGATAAGAGGGCTTTGTGTAGGGGTGCGGCCCGGCGGGGTCAAGCACAAGCCCCATAAGCCTTGCGCGGGCCCAAGGCAGCCCGTAAGCCTTGGCTATATATAAGCGATTCCAGCATAAAATGAACGTTATCCCGCCCACCCCACCTGCCCCAGCGCCTGTCCCCCGGCGGGTCAGCCTGCCGCCGGCCTATATCGTGGTGGCGGAGTGGTCGGACGTCGCCGTGCTGGACCCCGACGGCGAAGTAAAGGTGCTGGAGCCCAAAGCCGCGGCCCTGGTCGTTGCCAAGCAGGATCTCTTGGTCTGCCACGCCCGCGCCACTGCGGCGCGCCTGAAGTTGGACCGCTTTGCCGCCGCCGATGCCTTGGAACTGTTCGCCTTCGTGCGTCCAGCGACGTTCGCTGTGCCAACGGTAGATGGCTTGGCACTCGCCTTGAATCTCTCCAAAGCGAAAAACATTGAAGACCGGCCCGCACTGCTGGCGCAAATTTGCATAAGCCTTCTGACCGAGTTGTCGCACCTGCCCGAACTTGATGCCAAAAATCTGCGCGGCCTTGCCGCCAGCATGGCGCGCGCGCGCTGGCCCTGGGGCCCCAGCGTACTGATGGCGCTGGGGGCAAGCGCTGACGATACAGGAGCATACGGCGCAGGTTCGGGCCTGCGTGTGTGGATACGCTTGCCCGAATGGCAAGAGCGCGCCCCCCCTTCGCCGCCTGGAAACCAGCCTATCGGCGCAGAAGAAACGTCGGCGCGTTTAGAAGATTTGCTGGGCCCGCACGCCGAGCGCCGCGAGCCGCAAAAGCAATTCTCGGCCGCCGTGACCGATGCGTTTCAACCGCGCGACGATGCGGAATCTCCTGCGGTCGTGCTGGCCGAAGCCGGCACGGGTGTGGGTAAAACGCTCGGCTACATCGCACCCGCCAGTGTGTGGGCGGAGAAGAACGACGGCACGGTTTGGATTTCCACGTTCACCCGCAACTTACAGCGCCAGCTGAACGATGAACTGACGCGCCTTGTTCCCGACCCGGATGAGAAAAAACGCCGCGTGGTCATCCGCAAGGGCCGCGAGAATTATCTGTGCCTTTTGAACTTGGAAGAAGCCATCAACCGCCTGAATACGCAGCCGGCTGATGCCGTCGTGCTGGGCTTGATGGCGCGCTGGGCGCTGGCCACCGAGAACGGTGACATGGTCGGCGGAGATTTGCCGGGGTGGCTGATTGAAATTTTTGGCCGCGAAAAAACACTGCCGCTCGCCGACCGCCGCGGTGAATGCATTTATGCGGCTTGCGCGCATTATCAAAAGTGTTTCGTCGAGAGAACAGTGCGCCGCGCACGCTACGCCGACATTGTTGTAGCCAACCACGCGCTAGTGATGGTGCAAGCCGCCATGGGCGGATTGGACGATACTACGCGACCGACACGCTACATCTTCGATGAAGGCCACCACATTTTTGAAGCGGCAGACTCGGCGTTCTCTGCGCACTTAAGCGGCCTTGAGGGTGCTGATTTACGGCGCTGGCTGTTGGGTGCTGAAGACCGTGGTACCGGGCGCGCGCGTGGTTTGAAAAAACGCGCGGAAGACCTGATCAGCGTCGGCACGTCTTCGCCCGATGAACTGAACGCAGCGCTTGATGAAGTCCTGCATGCCACGCGCGTGCTGCCCAGTGCGGGATGGCGCAACCGCATCAAAGACGGCGAGCCGATTGGTGCCGCCGAGAATTTTCTGCAACTGGTGCGCCAGCAGGTTCATGCGCGGGCCGATACCGAGTCCCCCTACTCGCTGGAAACCGAGACGACATCGCCGGTGGAGGGCTTGCTTGAATCCGCCGATGCACTGGATGAAAAACTGTACCGGCTGGAAGCACCGCTGAAAAAGCTCGTCGCAGGGTTTAAAACCAAACTCGATCAGGACGCCGCAACGCTGGATACAGCCACACGAAACAGGATTGAGTCGCTGATCCGCACGCTGGAGCGGCGCGGTCTCATGCAGGTGGTGGCGTGGCGCGACATGCTGAAAGCCCTGCGCCACACGCCGCCACCGGAATTCATCGACTGGATGAGTGTTGAGCGCGCCGACGGGCACGATATTGATGTTGGCCTGCATCGCCACTGGGTCGACCCCACGCTGCCGTTTGCGCGCTCCATTGCCGATCAAGCCCACGGGATTGCCGTAACGTCTGCAACGTTATTAGACGGCAGCGGTGACCTTGAAGGCGACTGGGCCGCCGCCGAACGGCGCATCGGTGGGCCGCACTTAAGTACGGATATTTTGCGCAGCTCGCAGCCTTCACCCTTCAACTACGCGGAAAATACTTTGGTATTGGTGATTACCGACATCAACAAGAACGACACGGATACTGTGGCGTCCGCGTTCCGCGAATTGTTCATGGCAGCCGGCGGCGGCGCACTGGGGCTGTTCACATCCATCGCGCGCCTGCGCGGTGTTCACAAACGCATTGCCTCGGCCCTAGAGCATTCGGGCCTGCCGCTTTATGCGCAGCATGTGGATGACATGGACACCGGCACGCTGGTCGATATTTTCCGCGCCGAAGAAAACGCTTGTTTGCTGGGCACAGATGCCTTGCGTGAAGGCGTTGATGTGCCGGGCAAGTCGCTGCGCTTGGTGGTCTGCGACCGCGTGCCGTGGCCACGGCCCGACATCCTGCACAAAGCGCGGCGCGCCTTCTTTGGTAAGCGATACGACGACACCGTGACACGTTTACGCCTGAAACAAGCGTTCGGCCGCCTGATCCGCCGCGCGACGGACCGCGGCGTGTTCGTCATGCTCGACTCGTCGCTACCGTCACGCCTGAAAGGCGCGTTCCCGTCCGATGCGCGTTATGAACGCGTGGGTTTGGCTGACGCGATCAGCCATATCAAAGCGTTTCTTACTCAATAAGCCGTTCGTTACTGCGGCGGCTCGGCCGCAATAGTTTCGGATGTTGTGGCTTTGATGTCGCGGATTTCAGCCGTGATGGGCGACTCACCAATGGGGGCCGTGCCGCGCTGAAATACAAAGCGCGCTGTTTCACGCGGCACGCATACGCCTTTCTTGCCGTCGGGCAATTTCAGGTTCGCCAAGTCATCACGTGGGATACGGATCGGGTTGACCGGGTGGTGTTTGCCCCAGTTGGTCTCGCGCTCGTCGCCCACAAACATCAGCGTCCAGTACCGCGCCACCGGCATCCAATGTAATTGGTCGTAATCCTTGTACTTAAAGCCCAGCACAGCAGCCATGTCGGTATCGCTGACATTGGCGTCGAAAGCGCACAGCGTTTCCCACTCCCACTCGGTATAGGGGCCCAAGTCCACGCTGGTATCAGCGCCCATAAGGACGAAGCGCAGTTTTTTCTGGAACGTGCGTTCCTTCTGCGATTCCGGCCCGCCGGTGCGGTTGTAAAGGATGTAGATGGTCAGCGGCGCCAGCGAAAGCACCAGCATCAGCGCCATGGCTTTCAGGAACGTCGGGGATGGCTTTGTGAGCGACATGGGTACAGATTCCGCTTCAGGCCTGTGGCATAGTCAGATTTCGACCGCACCATAACGCCCGCAGAGTGCATGGCAACACCCGACGCGCAAAAAGTGAAGACTGTAACAGCCACGTCCCATGGCTTGGCCGAGGGTTGGGGCACTGTGCGCCACTACCGCCTGGAAGGCGGGTTACACGTCATCGACATTACGGCTCGCAACGTTGCGCAGTTGTTTAGCGGGCTCGACCCCGCACCCTTTCGCCACAAAGACCTCGACCCCGAGGTTGAAGGTTACATTGTGGCAGCGGTGCGCGAAATCGGCGATGCCGCCAAAACCAAACTGGTGATTCACATCCCCGCCGATGAAATGGCCAGCCCCGCAGGCCAAGGCCTGCCCGATGCGATTCACAATTACTTCGCCTACCGCGAATGGGTGGGCAGTGAAGACTTAAAGCGCCTGATGCGCACCGCCCTGGTTTCGCTGCTGATCGGGTTGGCGTTCATGTTCGTCTGCATGAGCCTCCGTGAGTGGGTGCTGACGGGTAAAGACGGCGTTTCGGAAATTCTCGACGAGGGCCTCTTGATCGTCGGCTGGGTCGCGTTGTGGCGGCCGTTGGATATCGCGCTGTACGATTGGTGGCCCCTATGGCGCAGCGTGCGGCACAATCGCGCGCTGAAAAGTATTCCGGTCGACGTTCGCGCGCTTCAGACAAGCTAAATAAAAAAAGAGCCGAGGTGTCCCTCGGCTCTTTTCATCTCGTATCGGTGGTTGGATCTTAGAAGTCCATACCGCCCGGCATACCGCCGCCCGGAGCGCCCATCGGCGGGGCATCGGCTTTCGGCAGTTCGCCGATCATGGCTTCGGTGGTGATCAGCAAGCCGGCCACCGAGGCGGCGTCTTGCAGAGCAACGCGGACGACCTTGGTCGGATCCACGATACCAGCCTTGATCATGTCGACGTACTTGTGCGACTGCGCATCGAAGCCTTGGTTGACTTCTTTGGCTTCCGACACTTTACCGGCAATCACGGCACCATCTTCACCGGCGTTTTCGGCGATTTGACGCAGCGGCTGCGTCAGGGCGCGGCGAACGATTTCGACACCAACGCGTTGATCGTCGTTGTCGGTCTCGATCTTGCCCAAGCGCGAACCAGCGCGGACCAGAGCGACACCGCCGCCCGGAACGATGCCTTCTTCGACGGCAGCGCGCGTAGCGTGGAGCGCATCATCAACGCGGTCCTTCTTCTCTTTCACTTCCACTTCCGTCGCACCGCCGACGCGGATCACGGCAACGCCGCCAGCCAATTTGGCCAGACGTTCTTGCAGCTTCTCACGGTCGTAGTCCGAGGTCGTGTCTTCGATTTGACGGCGGATTTGCTCGCAACGGGCCGCGATGTCGGCCTTCTTGCCAGCACCGTCCACGATGGTGGTGTTGTCTTTGTCGATGGAGACTTGCTTAGCAGTGCCCAGCATTTGCAGGGTCACGTCTTCCAACTTGATGCCGAGTTCGTCGCTGATCAGCTGACCGTTGGTCAGAACAGCGATGTCTTCCAGCATGGCTTTGCGACGGTCACCGAAGCCCGGGGCCTTCACAGCCGCGACCTTCAAGCCGCCACGCAGCTTATTCACAACGAGCGTCGCCAAAGCTTCGCCTTCGATGTCTTCAGCGATGATCAGCAACGGCTTCGAGCTTTGCACAACAGCTTCCAACACCGGCAGCAACGGCTGCAGGGTCGACAGCTTCTTTTCGTGGATCAGGATGAATGCATTTTGCAATTCAACCGTCATCTTGTCAGCGTTGGTGATAAAGTACGGCGACAGATAGCCGCGGTCGAACTGCATACCTTCGACGATGTCGAGTTCGGTATCCATGCCCTTGGCTTCTTCAACGGTGATCACGCCTTCTTTGCCGACCTTATCCATGGCTTTGGCAATGATTGCGCCGATTTCGCTTTCGCCGTTGGCCGACACGGTGCCGACTTGTGCGATTTCGCCCGAGGTCTTGATCGGCTTCGAGATCTTAGCCAATTCGCCGACCACTTGTTCCACGGCCTTATCGATGCCGCGCTTCAAGTCCATCGGGTTCATGCCGGCGGCAACAGCTTTGCAGCCTTCGCGAACGATTGATTGCGCCAGAACGGTGGCAGTGGTGGTGCCATCGCCAGCAGCGTCAGCGGTTTTGGAAGCAACTTCCTTCACCATCTGCGCGCCCATGTTTTCGAACTTGTCTTTCAGTTCGATTTCCTTTGCGACCGACACACCGTCTTTGGTGATGCGCGGAGCGCCGAAAGCTTTCTCGATCACAACGTTACGGCCTTTGGGGCCGAGTGTGACTTTCACTGCGTTGGCGAGGATGTCGACACCGCGAAGCATTTTGTCGCGAGCGTCAGAGCCGAAACGGACGTCTTTGGCTGCCATGTGCGTTATTCCTTAAATCTTGAATTTTTTCTGTGATGGATCTGTTTGAGTAACGAGTTACTCGATGATTCCCATGATGTCGGATTCCTTCATGATCAGGAGATCCTTGCCGTCGATCTTCACTTCGGTGCCAGACCACTTGCCGAAGAGGATTCGGTCGCCCTTCTTCACGTCGAGCGGTTGGATTTTGCCATTCTCGTCACGGGCGCCAGGGCCCACCGAGATGACTTTGCCTTCCATCGGCTTTTCCTTGGCGGTGTCGGGAATGATAATGCCGCCCTTGGTTTTGGTGTCCGATTCAGCGCGCTCAACCACGACCCGGTCGTGCAACGGCTTAAATTT